>JAJTDZ010000014.1 GCA_021298245.1 Algoriphagus sp.
TTTTCATTTTTGATTCGAAAAGCAGGAGAGGTGGGAAGATTTTTTTTGTAGGGGAACTCGTTGACTACCCCATTTTTCACAAAAGTTTTAAGTAAAAATCTTAAGATGGGGTTGGCTTTGGGATGCTTGTCCGTTAAGGCCATTTCGTAGGCTACGCAGCAGTGGGCTAGCATTTGGTCTACAGACATTTTTCCCCAAAGTCCTGGGCTTTCAGGGCTTAGTTGTTCGATTCGATGGATCAATTCAGCGGTAACCGCTGGGTCAAATACATTTTTCATGGGTATTCTAATCAATCTAAAATAACTCGTTCTGCCTTGGGGTATTTTACTTCGTAGCGCAGGGTTAATTTTTGTTGTGCTCCTGGAGCAAGGGTGATTTCCCAAGTCACGATTCCGGTCACTGGATCTAAAGCCCCCCCACTGAGTTCCTCGGAGGTCACTTCGATACTTGAATTGACAGAAACAGGAATTTGGTCTTTGAGCTGTAGGGTTACGGCCTGGGATTTGTTGTTTTTTAGCGTGATCTCATAGCCACGGCTTTCGGTGATGTTGGATCCGATGGTTCGTTTTTTGGAAAACTGGTCCACTTTCTCCCGCTGCATCACGAGGGATCTGTCCCGACCCATGGAGATTTGAAGGGTATCTTGGAGTGGTGCTGGGTTGAGAATAGATCTTCCCACGAACCCATCTTCGAAATAAAGATTGCTTTCTCCTTCCAAGAGGCTGTACTGGCTCCAGTCAGCCATTTCGGCCAAAAGGAAGGCGTCTTTATCTAGTTTGGGGATGGCGGTGTAGCGGTAGCTGGCCGGAATCTCGTAAGTTTTCAGATCGACAAAAGTGCGTTCCCCGTTGGATTTGATGGAGTAAGGTTCGGTCACTTCTATTTCTACCGTGGTGGGATTGAACACGAGCTGAGTGAGTAATTCCTCCTGGGCATTTTCAGCAGCGAAAGGGAGTTGGTCTAGGCTTTTTTTGTAAAAAACCGCATCAGCTACCTCATTCATAACGATAGTTCCTTCATCAATTAAGGTTACGTTCAGGATGCTTTCATTGGAGACCTGTCGCTCCTCGATTTGTTTCCCCACAAAAGAAAAAACGAGGGTACTTTCGTTTTTTGGGAGCACCAAGGAATATTTACCTTCCTGGTCTGTGACTGTACCCAAGGTACTGCCTTTGAAGAGTACGGATACTCCAGCCAGGGGGGCATTTCTATGATCCAGGACCTGACCAGAGATTGATCCAGGGAGTTGAGGAAGGTTAAAATTTCTGGGAACAGCCAATCCAACAAAATTGAGTTCCCACTTTTCGAGGATTGGAGCCTGCCCTCCTTGGTTGGGATTGGCATTGGAAAAGCGGAGTTTGACGTTTTTCCAATCTGCTCCTGTATTTTGGAATACCTCTGCCTTGTATTGCAACTGAAGTGGTTCGGTAATGGATTTGACACGCACGTCGTATTTGGGGTACCAGCCTGCATTGGATACCAAGTAATTGATTTGAAAGCTGGCAGGACCGGCGCCTGTGGCTTTTACACGAATTCTGATCTCCGCCTTCGCTTTATTGTCACTTTGTTGCAGTGCATAGAGTTGATTCCGAAGGGCATCAAGCTCCTGTTCATTTGTCGCAAGCTGTGTATTGATTTGCAATTCCTCATTGGCAATTTTGGTGTGTTCGGCATCAAAAAAGTCTAAGGTTGCTTTGAGCGCAGTCATGCTCGTGCCTGCCTGGCTGCTGCCAATACTTTTGTTGGCCGAAAGAACGCTCATTTTAGTACCAAGCACTTGAATCCGATTGCGTAAACTGCTTTGGCGTTTTTCAATTTCTTCGATTGCTTTTTCCAGTGCTTTTGCTTGTTCTCCCTGCTCTTTTTCCTGGAGAAAATCCAGTCGCTTATTCACCGCTTGGATCGTAAAGTTGCCCTGCCCCTTTACCTGAATGCTCTTCTCATCTAAGAACGGAGAGATTCCCTTGACCAGTAGCACGGATTCTCCTGCGGGAAGGGTGCCTGTAGCCGTTTCGAATACTTGGGCTCCTGATAGGAAGAGGGTCACCTCTTTGATTTGATTGCTAAGGGGGATTTCCTTTAATTCTTGAGAAAATCCTTGCAGTACAAGGAAAAGGAATACTAGGGGAGAAAGGATGTGTTTCATAAGGCGTTAAAAGAAGTTGAATCAACCAAAAAAATCTATTCCATACCAATCTTTTACGCAGAAATAGTAGATAAAGATGAAAATTTTCTTGGGGATTGGGTGCGATTGTTAGTTTTGTAATGGAAACCTCACCTCCATGTCCCTTTTTCAGAGCATCTTAATTGCCATCATTGAAGGCCTCACCGAGTTTCTTCCCATTTCCTCTACGGGTCACATGATTTTAGCTTCTACGGCAATGGGTATTCACGAGGAGGAGTTTGTGAAAACCTTTGAAGTATTTATTCAGCTTGGCGCCATTTTGGCCATTGCCTTGATGTATATCAAGCGGTTTTTCCGCAACCTGACTATTTATTACAAGTTGATTACGGCATTTCTTCCCACGGCGGTGATTGGTTTTCTTGCCTACGATTTCATCAAGGCGTATTTATTTAATCCCATCGTGGTGTCGGTTTCCCTGATTTTGGGAGGGGTCATCCTGATTTTCATTGACAAGAAAGTAGCCACTCAGGGTAGCACAGTGGTGGAGGTAGAAGATATTTCCTTTAAAAATGCCTTCTTCATCGGGCTTTGCCAGTGCTTGTCCATGGTACCGGGCACTTCCCGTGCAGCAGCTACTATCCTCGGAGGCGTATTTAACGGTCTTGATCGAAAGCAGGCCACGGAATTTTCATTTTTATTAGCAGTTCCTACCATGATGGCTGCCGGGGGCTACGACTTGTACGAGGCGGAACTAAATTTTACTAATACGGAATATCTCTTGCTTGCCCTGGGTTTTGTGGTTGCTTTTGCCTCTGCATGGGTAGCGGTGAAACTATTTTTGACCTACGTTTCCACCCATGGCTTTACCCCCTTTGGCTGGTACCGCATAGCCCTTGGTATTTTATTTTTAATCTTTATGTGGGGAGCGGACTTGTAAGGGCTGATTGGGCTTTTCTATTCCTTTGGATTTAAAAAAATAAACCCAAGCAGTCAGCTTGGGTTTATTTATATGGAAGAATTTCCAAATTATTTTCCAGGTGCTCCAATAGCCACCATGGCACATCGGAAACCAATATGATTGGTAGAAGAATCTTGGTGCATAAATCGTCTTGATCCTGGAGTAAGCCAGTAGGCTACGTCTCTCCATGAGCCTCCTTTATATGCCCGAATGTTGTCATTGAGCAAAGGATTGCCAGAGGTATGTTTTTCATCATTTACCCAGTCTTTTCTAAGAGGGTTTAATTCATCAGCATCTCGAAAGGTGAGCGGATTATATACATCATTAACCCATTCATTCATGTTGCCAGCCATGTGGTACAAGCCGTAATCATTGGGGGGCATGTCGTATACGTTGGTAGGCAGAATTTCTCCATCGTTATTTATACTTCCAGCAATTCCGGCATAATCTCCTCTTCCTCTTTTGAAGTTAGCTAAGAAATCTCCTTGTTTACCCGCTTTTTTTCCCCTACCGTCATAGGGATTTCTCAACCCGTGACCATCCCAAGGATAAATTCTGCCATATTCTTGTTTTTCATCTAGGTATTGTGTGCCAATCATGGCTTTTGCGGCATACTCCCATTCTGCTTCGTTGGGCAACCTAAAATCTGCGACTACCACCCCACGCTCGATAAGTTGGGCTGGAGTAAGGGTAGTATCCATTTTCAATTTATTCAAGACTTGTTTTTGAACGAATTCAGTTCTCCATTTTGCATAGGCATTGGCCTGTGTCCATGATACCCCTGCCACGGGGTAAAAATTAAAACCAGGGAATCTAAAATAGTAGGATTCGTAGACATCGTTAAAGGACATGGCGCCTCTCCAAACTTTCTCCGAGGGCTCCAAGTTTTTCAAGGCAGTAGCTCCTACCTTTCTTTTCATGTGAAAGAGAAATTCCTTGTAGTCATTGTTGGTAATTTCCGTTTCATCCAGATAGAAATTAGATATCGTGACAACTTTTTCCGTGTTATCTTTAAAAAACATCACGTCTTCCTCTTGAGAGCCAAGGACAACTCGTCCGCCTTGAATAAATCTAAGGTTGGGACCTGGAATTTGTTCAGCTTTTTTTGAAACAAAAAATTGGCTAGAATCTTCTACGTTAAAAGAAAAGTCAGCACCCGTAGTGGCGCTACGTTTTCCAGGAGATCCCGCAGATCTTTTTCCATAGCTTTTGTTCTTTTGACACGAGGATAAAATCGAAGCGGATACCAGCACCAAGGCGATTGTCCACATGCCCCAGGAAGTATTTTGTAGACGCATAGTTTGATTAGTTTGGTCTATTAATGTTGCTAATATACATGGCATTGGACTTTGTACCAATGCTCAACTCTTTTATTGATTTTTTTGTCTTTTTCAAAACAGGCAATCTAATACGCCCATGGTATATTTGAAGAAGGCAAAACTACTATATTTTTTACTTGAATTTGATTACTCTTTCTTCTTAAACTCCATAGATTTCATTTCTTCTAGCAAATGCTGTGCCTTTTGGATAGAGGTCACCTCATCAATACTCAAAAGTAAACGATTTTTATGTTCTTTTATTTTACATGACCTAGCATGAGTTTGCACAAATTTCATAATACTCCCAAAAATGGGAGAGGTATAGTAACTTTCTTTTGAAGAAGGAAGCAGGTGACATTTCATTTGCCCGGTCTTCAAGACTAATTTTTCTATGCCCAACAATTCTGCCTTCCAACGCAGCCGTACCGTTTCCATCAGATCGAGCACGGGCTGGGGGAGAGGGCCAAACCTGTCCAGCAAAGAGGCTTCAAAAGTAAGTAGCTCTTCTTCCTTTTGTAGATTATCCAATTTAGAATACAAGCCTAGGCGTTCGCTGATATTGGCCACATAGCTTTCCGGAATCAAAAGTTCTAGATCCGTTTCAATGGTACAATCGGGCACTAAGATTTGAACTTTTTCTTTCAAATCTGTTTCAAACAAGGCAGCAAATTCATTTTCTTTCAGTTCTTGCACCGCCTCATCTAAGATTTTGTGGTACATCTCAAATCCCAAATCGGTGATAAAGCCGCTTTGCTCTGCTCCAAGAAGATTGCCTGCCCCGCGGATATCAAGGTCTTTCATGGCTACCTTGAACCCATCACCCAAGTCGGAAAATTCTTCTAAGGTTTGAAGCCGTTTTCTAGCTTCTATGGTGAGTCCTGATAGAGGGCTAGTGAGTAGGTAGCAAAATGCTTTTTTATTGCTTCGTCCTACCCGACCCCGCATTTGGTGGAGGTCAGAAAGGCCAAACATATGGGCACGATTGATCAAAATGGTATTTGCATTGGGGATGTCTAGTCCCGATTCTATGATATTGGTGGAGACCAAGACATCGTAGTGGTGATCGATAAAATCCACCATAACTTTTTCCAATTTGTCACCATCCATTTGCCCGTGTGCCCCTACTACTCGGGCATCGGGTACCAATTTTAGGATAAGGTTGGCAATGCTGTCAATTTCACCCACACGGTTGTGGACAAAAAATACCTGGCCTCCTCTGCGAAGTTCGTAGGCCACAGCATCCCGAATCACTTCCTCTTGGAAAGTTTGTACTTCAGTAGTTACGGGCTGCCTGTTTGGGGGTGGCGTGGCGATTACCGACAAATCTCTTGCGCCCATCAATGAAAAATGTAGGGTTCGTGGAATTGGGGTAGCGGTCAGCGTAAGCACATCTACGTTGACCCGAAAATTTTTGAGTTGATCTTTTACCTTCACCCCAAACTTTTGTTCCTCATCTATAATCAAAAGCCCCAGGTCTTTGAAAGCGATGTCCTTATTTACAATTTTATGGGTACCAATGAGGATGTCGATTTCACCCGATTTTACTTGTTCTTTTATGGCACTTATTGCTTTTGCCGAGCGAAATCGATTGATGTAATCCACTTTGACAGGAAAATTAGCCAAACGTTCTTTGAAGGTCTGGAAATGCTGCATGGCCAATATGGTAGTGGGTACAAGTAGGGCCACTTGTTTTCTATCGTTGACCGCTTTGAAGGCTGCCCGAATGGCTACTTCTGTTTTCCCAAAGCCCACATCCCCACAAATGAGCCTATCCATGGGATAGCTTTTTTCCATGTCGGCCTTCACCGCAGCCGTAGCCGCAGCCTGGTCGGGGGTATCTTCGTAGAGGAAAGAGGATTCAAGCTCTACCTGCAAAACCGAATCTTTTGAAAAAGCGAAACCTGGAGCAGACCTGCGTTTGGCGTAGAGTTCAATCAGGTCTTTGGCAATGTCCTTAACCTGTTTTTTAACCCGTGCTTTTTTATTTTCCCAATCGGGGGAGCCCAGCTTGGACATGGAGGGAACTTGCCCTTCTTGGCCAGCATATTTGGAGATTTTATGTAGGGAATGGATGTTGACGTAGAGCAAATCGTCGTCTCTAAAGATGAGTCGCACCGCCTCTTGTAGTTTTCCTCCTACCTCCACTTTTTCCAAGCCGGCAAATCTGCCCACCCCATAGTCTACATGAACGATATAATCACCAGGATGCAAGGCCTTGATCTCTTTCAGGGTCAGCGCTTTTGAAGCCGTAGATTTGTTTTTTGTTTTGTATCGGTGGTAGCGCTCAAAAAGTTGATGATCGGTATAGCATACGATTTTGAGCTGCTTGTCTACAAAACCTTCCCGAAGACCCAATCGCATGTTTTGCACCTGAAGCGTAGGGTCCAATTCTTGAAAAATATCTTGCAAGCGATCACTCTGTTTTTCGTTTTCAGCAGTGATTAAATTGACAAAGCCCTCTTTTTCGTGAGCGACAAGATCGGCAACCAAAAGGTCAAAATTTTTGGAAAAGGAGGCTTGGGGCTGGCTATCCCAACGGAAGCTTTCCTCCGGCTTCAGGTAAAATTGCCTCCCAAATTCTATTCGCGTAAAATGTTCACTTGCTTCGGAAAACTGCTTTCCTGTGTCAAACAATGCCTCGGGGGGGAGCAATAGGTTCTCTGTTTTACTTTGAGCGCCTAGGAGTTCAAAGGTCTTGGAGGCTTTTTGAAAACATTCGTCCATCACATCCAAGGTGAGTTGGTAATCCTTAATCCAAAGGAGGCAATGCTCTGGAAGAAACTGCAAAAAGGATTGCCGTACTTCTTGAAGCAATTTGGTTTGCACGTTGGGAATCAATGATATCGAGTCCTTTTCGGCTATAGAGAGTTGGCTTTCTGGGTCAAAGGTCCGGATCCGCTCTAATTCCTTCCCAAAGAGTTCCAAGCGGTACGGATATTCATGACTAAAAGAAAAAACGTCCAATATTCCACCTCGAATGGCAAATTGTCCGGGTTCGTATACAAAGTCGGTACGTTCAAAATCGTAGGAACTCAAAATTTCAGCCACGAAACCCATATCAATAGATTCTCCGACCTTAGCAGTAAAGGTGTTTTCCACCAAAGAGCGCTTGTTGATTACTTTCTCGTATAAAGCTTCGGGATAAGTAATTACGATGCGGGGTGTATCTCGATGCTCTGCCAGTTGATTGAGCATTTCTGCCCTGATCAGGACATTGGCATTATCTACTTCATCGTAATGGTAAGGGCGTTTGTAGCTCCCAGGGAAAATGCGGTACTCCTCAGAACCTAAAAGTTGTTGAAGGTCTGAGTTAAGGAAGGAAGCCTCTTCTTTATCTTGCGCGAGGATCAGGTGTACCCCTCCTAATTTTTGGAAGTAGGAGGCGAGCAGAACCATGTCTAGGCTCCCAGATAGACCTTTGATATGAAAAGTATTTTTAGATGACTTTCCTAACCTATGGGAAAGGGTCTGAAAAATGGAATCAGTTTGGTAAAGAGATAAAAAGGAAAGCCGATCCAAAAGGAAATGGGTTTAGGAAAATTAGGGCCGTAAAGCTACGTTTTTTTGATCTATTCCTTAAAAAAACAAGGAGAATAGACATTTTTTGAACCAAGAGCGCTACAAAATGTTTTTCCTTTCATGCAGCGTCGCCCCGAGCCTGAGAGTTGGTTTAAGAAAGTGGAGGGTTTTCATCCCTACCAAACCCTATTGTACTTAGGCATGATAGGGAGTGGGTTGCTTTTTTTATTTTTAGTCATTGCCTTTCTCTATTCTGGACTGAACCAATTGGAGGGGCTAAATCGCAGAGTACCCTATGCCTTCTTGCTCTCTACCTTTTTGCTGGTGGCCTCTGGATACACGGCCATCAAAATGCGGATACATTACCAAGAGGATAATATCCCTCGGTTGAAGTCTTCCCTTCAAGTGACCTTTTTGCTTGGATTGGCGTTTGCTATCTTGCAGGTATTTGGCTGGATAGAACTTAGCCAGATGGGCATTCGTTTTACGGGCATTCCTAGCGGCTCCTTTCTGTATCTTTTATCGGGGATTCACGTTTTTCACCTCGCAGGGGCTTTGGCATTTGCGCTGAGCCTACTTTTGGAGTTGAAAGGAGTACAGCAGGATGCCATTAAAAATTTGGTTTGGAGGTCCAATCCCTATCACCAACTCCGCATCCGGCTATTTACTGTGTATTGGCAATTTATGGATGTTCTTTGGCTCTGCTTATTTCTTCTATTTGTTCTAAGCTTTTGATGAAATTAAAACTACAAACCTCTGTACAAACTTCCCACGTTAAGGTTTTGGAAGGGTTTGATGAGTTCCTTTTTGCTAGGCTTGCCCCTCCTTTTCCTCCAGTAAAGGTGCTTCGCTTTGACGGATGTAAAACGGGGGATTTGGTGGAGCTAGAACTTAATTTCCTTCTCTTTTCCCAAAAATGGACCAGTAAAATCACTAAAACTTTTTCTAACGAAGGGGAATGTGGTTTTGTGGACGAAGGCGTCCGATTACCCTTTTTTCTTGGATCTTGGAAACATACCCACAGGATTATAGCTACATCTGAGGGGAGTATCATTTCAGATGAAATCGAATTTCAAGGAAAATACCCTGGCTTGAGCCCTATCTTGTTTCCCCTCTTGTGGCTGCAGTTTTGGTACCGCAAACCCATTTATAGAAAGTGGTTTAAATTAAGGTAATGGGAAAAGAAGCCATTTCCAGGCGAAGTTATTTGCCATTTTTCAGAGCTGATGGTTTTACTGAATGCTCAGAAGGGTAGGGAAATGCTAAAAAAACGTAACTTACTGTATTCAATTCTTAATTCCATGATTCGAGGCGGGCTCCTTCTTTTGTTGTTCCTGTGGACGCAACAGTTATTGGCTCAAGTGCCTGGTTTTTTTATCAAAGAGGGCTCCAAAAAAGTGGAGCTGCCCTTCATCAATTCCAACAGCTTGATTTTGGTTCCCGTTTCCATCAATGGAAATCCACCCCTTCATTTTTTATTGGACACTGGGGTCAAAGCCAATTTACTTTTCAGTAAAACTTTGGGGGATGCCCTAGGACTTTCCTATTCTAGAAGAATCTCTATTCTAGGAGCTGATGGGGTCTCTCCTATCTGGGCTCAAGTATCTCCTATCAATACCCTAGATTTGGGAGCAGTAGAAGGAAGGTTTCAAAGCTTGGTGGTCTTGGAAGAAGATTTTTTAGAGCTTGAGGCAGTAATAGGGATTCCTGTGTATGGCATTTTGGGCTATGAGTTTTTCAAGTACAACGCGGTAAAAATAGATTACGACCAAGCCAAACTCACTTTTTTCCCGCCAGAGAATTATGGCTTAAAAGGGGTATTTTACCAAAAGCTACCCATTAGTCTGGAAGACGGCAAGGCCTATATTCCCGTTAAAGTCAGTCAGGCCAAAGGGGAAAGACTCAAAGCCAAGGTCTTGATCGATACGGGAGCAAATCATGGCCTTCTGCTCAATAGAGAGACTTCCCCCCAAATAGTGCTCCCAGATCGGGTTTTGGAAAGTCAGCTTGGGCAGTCTTTAGGAGGGGTGGTCTATGGATCTATTGGTAGAGTGAAGGGGCTTTCCTTTGGCGGGTTATGGCTGCAAGAAGTCCTCACCTCCTTTCCTGAAGAAAGTGCCTACTCTAGCTTTATTCAAGCCAGTCAAAGAAATGGAAGCGTAGGGGCTGAAGTCCTAGGAAAGACCAAGTTGATTTTAGATTATCCCCATCAGAAGTTTTTTATAAAAAGAGGGGCTACCTTTTACCAACCTTTCGAGTTTGACATGAGTGGGCTGGTAATCAAAAAAGTCCTAACTAAGGAAAAACGATTTTACATAGGAGATGTACGGGAAGGTTCTCCTGCCCAGCACTCGGGGCTGATGCCTTTTGATGAAATTTTAAAAATCAACTCGGTACCGATTCAATTTTGGGAAATTGAATCGGTCGTCAAATTGTTGCGCTCTGAGGAGGGTAGGGAAATCACCCTGGAGATCCGCAGGTACCTCAACAATGACCTGCAACAGTTTACGGACATGAGCATTAGGCTGCAACTGAAAAAGCAGCTTTAAGCCTTTGGCAAAAGAAAATTAGGATAACTTTGTGCCGTGAGGACAACCTCTTTATCACATCCATCGTGTAATTGTTCGATTTAACATCCTTATTCCTATGAAAAAATTCTTAATGTCAATAGCTATTATTGGAGGTTTTTTGATTCTATGTTTTTTTCTTGTTTATATATTTTTTAATCCAATTGGAACCTATAACTCGTTTGTCCAAGCCGAAGAAAACATCAATGGGCAATGGGCCGAAGTGGAGACGCAATACCAAAGAAGAGCCGATTTGATTCCTAATCTGGTCAATACCGTAAAAGGCTATGCCGATTTTGAACAAGAGACGCTGACTGGCGTGGTGGAGGCGAGAGCCAAAGCCACCTCTGTACAGATTGATCCTACCCAGTTGACCCCTGAGAAATTGGCAGAATTTCAACAGGCGCAAGATCAACTTTCTGGAGCGCTGAGCCGACTTTTGGTGACAGTAGAAAATTACCCTGACCTCAAGGCAAATCAAAACTTTTTGGAGTTGCAGGCCCAATTAGAAGGTACAGAAAATAGAATTTCTGTGGCAAGAAAAAAGTTTAATGAATCTGTAATGGAGTACAATAAATCCATCAAAACTTTTCCCAATAATCTACTTGCGGGATGGTATGGCTTTGCAGCCAAGGGATACTTTGAAGCTGCCGCTGGAGCAGAGAATGCTCCTAAAGTAGAATTCTAAGCACATGGCAACCCACCTATTTTCTCCAGAGCAGAAGGCACAAATCGTGGCCGCAATAAAGGAGGCAGAAATGCAAACTTCTGGGGAAATTCAAGTGCATATAGAAAATCATTGTAAGGGCGAAGTTCTAGATCGAGCGGCCCAAGTTTTTGAGACCCTGAAAATGCACCAAACCAAAGATAGAAATGGGGTTTTGGTGTACTTGGCAGTAGCTGACCATAAATTTGCCATCTTGGGAGATGCTGGGATCAACGCCGTGGTGCCAAGCAATTTCTGGGAGAGCACCAAAGACCTAATGGCCCAGCAATTTAGGGAAGGCCACTTTACCGAAGGTCTGATAGCAGGCATCCGCCATGCTGGGGAGCAATTGAAACAACATTTTCCATTCGATCAAAGAAGCGATCAAAACGAACTATCCAATGAGGTATCCTTTGGCTAAGCTGCTGCTCGCTTTCTTTTTCTTGATAGGCTCTCATGAAGCTGTATTTGCCCAAGACTTCCCTCCCGCCCCCAATCCACCCCGCTTGGTCAATGATTTCTCAGGAACCTTGAGTCCTGAGGAGATGGCCAAATTGGAGCAAAAGCTTGTGGCCTATGCCGACAGTACCAGTACGCGGATATCCATCGTACTCCTGGGTTCTGTGGGCCCCTATGACATTTCAGACTATGCCTTTCAGTTGGGTGAGCAATGGGGCATTGGAGGAAAGGAAAATGACAATGGAATCCTGATTTTGGCAGCCATGAAAGACCGCAAGGTTTTCATTGCTACCGGATATGGAATGGAGGGAGTCGTGCCCGATGCCTTGGCCAAGCGCATGATCAATGACTTGATTCTTCCCAATTTTAAGATGGAAGCCTATTATGAGGGGCTTGATCAAGCTACGGATTGGATCATCAAGCTGGCTTCTGGGGAATACAAAGCAGAGGACATGGTCTCTGAGGGGAATCACGGAGGAGCCATCGTGATGGTCTTGGTTTTTATCATTCTCTTTGTGGTGCTTCCCTTGCTTAAAAATAAGAAGGACAACGACAATCACATGGGGGGTCGAGGAGGAGGTGTAGACCTTTGGACTACCCTAATGCTGAGTAGTATGCTCAGTGGAGGAGGTAGAAGCAGTGGAAATTTTGGAGATTTCTCTTCAGGAGGAGGTTCTTTTGGGGGATTTGGAGGAGGTTCCTTCGGTGGCGGTGGAGCAGGAGGAAGCTGGTAAGGAGAAACTCCTTCATAGGTTGATTCAAGGGAGTTGGGAGTGGAGAACTTCACGAATAAGATCTTGCTCAAAGCCCCTACCCATCAAGTAATGGGTGACTAGGTAGCGTTTTTTGTAGGGATCCTTTTCTTTGGTCTTGTCCCACTTTTTTTCTGCTTCTTCTTTTAGGGTAGCTAAGTATTCCTCCTCATCGATTTCGGAAAGCCCTAGTTTGATCAGGGCACTTGGAATCTGTCTAAGCTTCAACTCCCTAGAAATTCGGGATTTCCCCCATTTCTTGATCCGAAATTTTCCTCTGGCAAAAGAACGAGCGTAGCGCGCTTCATCCAAAAATCCGGATTGGGTCAATTCTTCCAAGAGCACATCTACATTCTTTCCCTGAATTTCGTGTTCGTAGAGCTTCCTTCTTACCTCCCAGCCACAGCGGTCTTGGTAGCTACAGTAGGTTTCTAGTTTTCCCTTAGCTTCTTCCAGAGACCAGCTCTTTTTTGTGGAAGGTTCTTCCTTATTTTTTCCCCAACTGGACATTTTTGGTAATTTTGTTGCAAAATACCCCCTGCTCAAGTTTTTTCAAACCTAAACCTAACACTTCCCTCCCATGAGAAAGAAAATAGTAGCTGGAAACTGGAAAATGAACCTTAGTCTAGAAGAAGGTCAGCGCCTAACCAGCGAAATCCTGCACCTGTATCCCAAGGAAATCTACAAGCAGGTCAGCGTGGTGCTCAATCCTCCATTTCCTCACCTGTATCCGGTCAAAAATCTGATTGGGGAAACAAAGGGGATATTTCTTGGGGCTCAGAATTGCTCAGATAAAGAATCTGGTGCCTTTACAGGAGAAGTATCTGCAAAAATCTTGGCTTCTTTTGGAGTAAGCCATGTTATTTTGGGACATTCCGAGCGTAGGGAGTATTTTAAGGAAGGGGATTCCCTTTTGGCCACCAAAGTGAATCAAGCCTTGGCCCATGGCCTTACCCCTATCTTTTGCTGCGGAGAATCATTGCAAACCCGGGAAGCAGGAAACCATATTTCTGTGGTAAGTGCTCAGCTGACCGCAAGTTTATTTCACCTCAGTGCCGAGGAGTTTTCCAAGGTGGTGATTGCCTATGAGCCCATTTGGGCTATTGGAACAGGAAAAACTGCCACAGCCGATCAAGCGCAAGAGATGCACCAAGCACTAAGGGCCCATATTGCGGCTACCTATGGGAAAGAACTTGCCGAGGGCATCTCGATTTTGTACGGTGGAAGTGCCAATCCAGGCAATGCCAAGGAGTTGTTTGCCAAGCCGGATGTAGATGGGGGGCTGATTGGCGGAGCGTCGCTAAAGGCTGGAGATTTTATAGAAATTATCCGCTCCTTCTAATGCCAAGGCAAAGGGTCTTACAGATCTCTTTTTCTTGAATAAAAACTCTTCTTTTCTAACTATGGATTACCTCGAATTTAAAGTCACCTGTCTGGAGCAATTCCGGGAAATCCTCATTGCCGAGTTGGCAGAAATTGGATTCGATTCTTTTTTGGAAACGGAAGAAGGTTTTCAAGCTTATGCACTTGCCGATGGCTTTCCTAGGGAAGCGTACGATCAGGTGGTGACCAGGTATTTGGATGAAGCTAACTTGAAAATTCAAGAGGGACTAGTGCCAAAAGTGAATTGGAATGAGGAGTGGGAAAAAAATTATGACCCCATATCTATTGACAATTTCGTGCATGTTCGGGCCTCTTTTCATCGGGCCTCCACGGGGTTCTTGCATGAGATCGTCATCAATCCAAAAATGTCATTTGGAACAGGCCATCATGCTACTACTTACCAGTTGCTGGCCCTGCAGGGGAATATGGATCACCGTGGAAAGCGGGTGCTGGATGCGGGTTCTGGAACAGGAATTTTGGCCATTATGGCCCATAAGTTGGGGGCCAAAGAGGTGGAAGCCTTTGATATCGACGATTGGTGTGTGGAAAATGGAAATGAAAATTTTGCCCTCAATGGAATGGCTATACAGATGGGTTTGGGGACGATTCGTGAGCTCCGCCCCAAGGGCAATGTTGATATCCTTTTAGCCAATATCAACAAAAATGTCCTCCTGGATGAGATGGAGGAGTATGCCCGTCTTTTGGTGCCTGGAGGGCTACTTTTGTTGAGCGGATTTTACGTGCAGGATGTGGAGGACATGATCCAAAAGGCAAATACCTTGAAGCTCCAATTGATGCATTCTTCTTCCAAGGAGCAATGGGCAGCTCTTTGCCTGCAAAAAGAGGGCGCAGGAGTATCCGTATAGGAGCTTAATACTGTAAGGATTTAGAATTCATTATTGAATCCATTTTCCTCCAATTCGCGTAAAGGAGGTAGTCGCGAGCCCAGAAGGAGTACTTCCTTCCCAAATACTTTTGTAATATTACCTTATGGAGTACGTCTGGAAACAAAAGCCTACATCCGCTCAAGGAGCTGTCCACAAGCTAGCCAAAGACATCAATGTCAACGCTACGCTGGCCAATATGCTCATCAATAGGGGAGTAGAGAATTTTGATCAGGCCAAAGATTTTTTTCGTCCTAGCCTCAATCTCATTCATGATCCATTTTTGATGAAGGATATGGAGGCTGCAGTCTCTCGTATCCAAAGGGCAGTAGTGCAACAAGAAAAGATTTTGGTATATGGGGATTACGATGTGGATGGGACTACAGCAGTGGCCTTGGTGTATGGGTTTTTGAAAGGCTTCTATCCCAAGGTAGATTTTTATATTCCGGATCGGTATAAGGAAGGCTATGGAATCTCTGAAAGAGGGGTACATTATGCCGCGGAAAATGGATTTTCTTTGGTCATCGCCCTAGACTGTGGAATCAAGGCCATAGATAAAGTAGCTTTAGCAACAAAATTGGGTGTAGATGTGATCATCTGTGATCACCACACCCCAGGAGAAGAGTTGCCCCAGGCAGTAGCGGTGCTGGATTCCAAGCGTAAAGACTGCGCCTACCCCTACAAAGAATTGAGTGGATGTGGGGTAGGATTTAAATTGATTCAAGCCTATGCCAAGTCCCAAGGCATGGAGGAGGCAAGCCTTTACGGGTATTTGGATTTGGTGGTAGTCAGCATTGCTGCTGACATTGTGCCCATCACAGGGGAAAACCGAATATTGGCCTACTACGGCTTGGACAGAATTAATAATAGCCCAAGACCTGGATTAAAAGCGCTGATCTTACAAGCCAATGTGGAAAAGGAAATCCAGATTTCCGATATCGTATTTAAGATTGGTCCCAGGATCAATGCTTCGGGAAGGTTGGAACACGCAAAAGCTTCGGTACAGCTATTGATCTCCTCCAATTTGGACGAGGCCATAGAGCGCGCCAAGTTGGTAGATGAAGTCAATGCTACTCGACGCAATTTTGATGAAAACATTACCAAAGAGGCTTTTGAAATGCTTGCCCTGCGTGAGGCAGAGTCAAGTTGGAATTCTACGGTGCTTTTCAAAGAAGATTGGCACAAAGGAGTCATAGGTATTGTGGCGAGCCGTTGTATTGAAAAATACTACCGCCCTACCATCATTTTGACGGAGTCGAATAATAAGGCTACGGGGAGTGCGCGCTCGGTAGTGGATTTTGACATTTATGAGGCGATTGCAGCATGCTCCGATTTGTTGGATCAATTTGGAGGCCACAAGTATGCTGCAGGACTCACCTTGGATGTAGATAAGGTCCCTGCCTTCCAACAAAAATTTGAAGAGGTGGTCCGTAGCCGGATAGAGGAAATCCACCTCAAGCCAGTCATTGAAGTAGACGATGTGCTTTTATTGGACCAGATCAACTATAAATTTTATTCCATCCTGAAGCAAATGGCCCCTTTTGGGCCAGGAAATACAGAACCTGTTTTTCGAATCAACAATGTAGTAGCGGAGGAAGTTACGGTATTGAAAGACAAGCACCTTCGCTTTAAAATTATGCAAGATGGGCAGGTGACTACGCCGGTATGTTTGGGTTTTGGCATGGCAGATCGAAGCAAGGATCCAGCCTTGACTACCGTCAACATGCTGCGTAGTAAAATGCGCTTTGATATTGTTGCAGAGATGAGAGAAAATTTCTTTCGAGACAAAAGCAGTTTGCAACTCTATGTGAAAGACATCAAATTTGATTGATATGATTTTACGGGCAGAGCACCTTATCAAAATTTATAAAGGCCGATCGGTGGTCAATGACCTTTCTGTGTTTGTTGAGCAGGGGGAAATTGTAGGTTTGCTAGGTCCTAACGGGGCGGGCAAAACCACCTCTTTTTACATGATAGTGGGATTGATTCAGCCTCAGCAAGGAAAAATATTTTTAGATGATCAGGACATCACCTCCCTTCCCATGTACAAAAGAGCCAAGTTGGGGATTGGCTATTTGGCCCAAGAGGCCTCCGTATTTAGGAAGCTTTCGGTAGAAGAAAATATTTTGGCTGTCTTGGAAATGACCAATTTGTCGAAAGCCCAGCAAAAAGAAAAAATGGAAAGCCTCTTAGAGGAATTTAGCTTGACACAAGTCCGAAAAAACCTGGGCATGGTCCTATCCGGAGGAGAGCGTAGGCGTACAGAAATTGCTAGGGCTCTGGCAGTAGATCCCAAGTTTGTGTTGTTGGACGAACCCTTTGCCGGGGTTGACCCCATTGCCGTTGAGGAAATACAAACCATTGTTGCCAAGTTGAAGACGAAAAATATAGGCATACTCATCACCGACCACAACGTAAATGAAACTTTATCCATCACCGACCGTGCCTACCTCATGTTTGAGGGGCGACTTTTGAAGGCAGGTACTGCGGAGGAGTTAGCCGCCGATGAGCAGGTGCGCAAGGTGTATTTGGGTAGCCAGTTTGAACTCAAACGCAAAAATTTTTTCTAAATGGAAGTGCTTAACAGTTTTATGACCTGGATTTTTAAAAGTCGTCTGGGTCAAATCGAGAAATTTAAGCAACATCCCCTTACGGTGCAGCAAGCCATGTTGGCAGAGTTGTTGGAGACAGCCAAAGCCACAGAAATAGGCAAGAAATATCATTTTTCAAAACTAAAATCCTACCAAGAATTTGCTGCGCGTGTACCCTTAGTAGATTACGAATCTTTTTCTCCCTACATCGAAAAAACCATGAAGGGGAGGCAACAGGTATTCTGGCCTAGTCCCATACAGTGGTTTGCCAAGTCTTCGGGAACTACAGGGAGTAGAAGCAAGTATATCCCTGTGTCTGAAGAAAGCTTGGAGGAGTGCCATTACAAAGGAGGAAAAGACATGGTATCTCTTTATGTAAATAATTTCCCAGACACAAAGTTGTTTACAGGGAAAAGTCTTTCTATTGGAGGTACCCTAGAGAAAAACCCACTCTTGCCCGATGGGGCTGCTCGTGCAGGAGACGTGTCTGCCGTAATCATGCATAACCTTCCCATCTGGGCCCAGTTTGCCCGTACACCTTCCTTGGAGACAGCCCTGATGTCGGATTGGGAGGCAAAAATTGAACGTATGGCGAGGGAAACCATGAATGAAAACGTGACTTCCATTGCTGGGGTGCCTACCTGGACCCTGGTCTTGCTTCAGCGAATTTTGGAACTGAAAAAAGCAAGCCACATTCTGCAAGTATGGCCGAATTTGGAGGTCTTTTTTCATGGCGCAGTGGCCTTTGGGCCCTATAGGAATTTGTTTCAGCAGATGATTCCTTCTGAAAAAATGCGCTACATGGAAACCTACAATGCCTCGGAAGGATTTTTTGGTATGCAGGACCAGCCCCACTCCGATGAGTTGCTTCTGCTTTTGGACTATGGCATTTTTTATGAATTTATTCCCACGGAGGAACTTGATAAAGAACAGCCTAGAGTTGTTTCCCTCGAAGAGGTAGAGGTAGGAAAAAACTATGCCTTGGTTATTTCTACCAACGGAGGGCTATGGCGATATAAAATTGGGGATACCATCAAATTTACTTCCACTCATCCCTACCGCTTCCGTATTTCAGGTCGCACCAAGCACTTTATCAATGCTTTTGGAGAAGAAGTAATCGTAGAGAATGCAGAGGCGGCTATTCAATATGCCTGTGAAGTGACGGGGGCTACCATAGCCAATTTCACGGCCGCACCTCGGTACTTTGAAGAGAGCAATGCTAAGGGTTCTCACGAATGGATCGTAGAATTCAAAAGTCATCCTTCAGACTTGGAAAAGTTTGCTGATTTGGTGGATAGTAAATTGCGGGAAGTGAATTCCGATTATGATGCCAAACGACACAAGGACTTGGCCTTGCAACGCCTGCAGATGCATAGCGCCCCAGCGGGATTGTTTGAAGCCTGGCTGAGAAAAAAAGGTAAGTTGGGCGGTCAGCATAAAGTACCTCGACTTTCTAATTCCAGGGAATTATTAGACGAGCTCTTACGCATGATGTAATCCCCGATCAGGGAAATACTGAATCTGATAATCATTTCTATAGGATCTTTTAATTCCAAGCCCTCTCTTTTTACTAAGGGGGAAGCGCTTTTTTTGTGCAAAACCTCGGTTTTTTAGCGGATTAAATAAAAAACTTGGATAAAAAATAAACCACTTTTTCTAATTCGGAGTTTTAGCTTGGAAAGGACCATAGGAAATATTTTCTGACCTTAACACGGGTTTCTTTCAATTAAACTCCCCCTCCATGTCTTCCCCATCTCTTTTTGAACAAGCATCCGATTTCCTTTCTCAATATTATGAGGAAACGGAACAGAGCGGTTTGTTCGTACGTCTGGAAGAGGTCAAGCAGGAAATTGCCATAAGGGGGACCTACAGGCTAAGCGAAGAGGAGCTCGTCTTTGGTGCAAAATTGGCGTGGAGAAATAGCAATCGATGCATGGGGAGACTTTTTTGGAAAAGTCTAAAAGTAAGAGACCGGAGGAATCTCCGAAGTGTGGAGGAAATCTGTGCGGATACATTTACTCATATAGACTATGCCACCAATGGCGGCAAGATTCGATCTACGCTCACGGTCTATGCTTCAGCAGATGAAGGAGATCCTGAAGTTCGCATATTCAACAAGCAACTTATACGCTATGCTGGCTACCAAAAGTCCGAGGGAGAGTTAGTAGGAGATCCAGACTCATTGCCTTTTACTCGATATTGTGAATCCTTGGGCTGGAGTGGAAAAGGCACTTCTTTCGACCTCTTGCCCTTGGTCTTGCAAGTGGGCAAGGGCCCCGTACACTGGATAGACATTCCAGAAGAGAAAGTGTTGAGTGTTCCGATAGTACATCCTGAGCATCCTTGGCTAGCAGAAGCCAAGTTGCAGTGGTATGCCGTTCCTGTGATTTCGGATATGCGTTTGGAAATCGGAGGGCTTTCCTTCCCCTGTGCTCCATTCAATGGCTGGTACATGCTTACGGAAATAGCTGCAAGAAATTTTGGAGACGCCAAACGCTACAATGTTCTTCCGTGGATGGCAAAAAAACTAAAACTCTCCACGCGGAATGCAGCTTCTTTGTGGAAAGACAAGACCTTGCTCTTGCTCCAAGAGGCTGTTTTATATTCTTTTCAACAGCAAGGGGTCACATTGGTCGATCACCATACCGCTTCAGAGCAATTTATGGAGTTTTGCAAGCGTGAAGAGAGCAAGGGCCGTGAGGTACAAGCAGCTTGGGACTGGATTGTTCCACCTGCCTCTGCACCTACCCTAGAGGTTTTTCATCAGCAATGGAAAAATCAGGTGCTCTCCCCCAATTTTTTTTACCAGACAGCCCCCTGGCAGCGTGCCCAGAAGACCCCTCCCGAGCTGGTCAGCAAGTGCCCTTTTTCTAGTAATTAGTGTTAGGGATTTAGTCTTGTAACCTCATTTTGGGCTAGGTAGGAGGATGCTTGTTTCATCTAAAAAATCGTACCTTTGCAAATTGATATAGTTGTCACCCATGAGTCAAAGGCCTGCAGCTCAGGAAGAATACATTGAGATTTTTGGTGCGCGAGAGCACAACCTCAAAAATTTGGACGTTAAAATTCCCCGCAACAAGGTGGTGGTCATCACTGGGCTGAGTGGAAGTGGAAAAAGTTCTTTGGCCTTTGACACCATCTATGCAGAGGGGCAGCGCAGGTATATGGAAAGTTTTTCCGCCTATGCGCGCTCATTTTTAGGGGGGATGGAGCGTCCCGATGTGGACAAAATTAATGGTCTTTCTCCAGTTATTGCCATAGAGCAAAAGACTACCTCCAAAAACCCAAGGTCTACGGTAGGTACTGTCACGGAAATCTATGATTTTATGCGACTCCTGTTTGCTCGAGCGGCAGACGCCTACTCCTATCACACGGGCAACCGCATGATTCGGCAGACGGAGGATCAAATCATAGAGCAGCTATTGACCCAATTTTTGGGGAAGAAGATAGAGTTGCTTGCACCTTTGGTCAAGGGGAGAAAAGGACATTACCGAGAGCTTTTTGAACAACTTCGCAAGTTGGGATTTTCTAAAGTCCGCATCGACGGAGTGATGGTCGACTTGGTCCCAAAAATGCAAGTAGATCGCTACAAGATTCACGATATAGAATTAGTTATCGATCGGGTGGTGGTGGAAGAAGGAGATCGGTTTCGCATCACCCAATCCCTAAAATCTGCTTTGCAGCACGGCAAGGGAGTTCTCATGGTCCGTGATGAAAATGCTTCGGTCTATCATTTTTCCAAATACTTGATGGACCCCGAAACGGGATTGTCTTACGATGAGCCTGCCCCCAATACCTTCTCCTTCAATTCTCCCTATGGAGCATGTCCTACCTGCAATGGACTTGGGGTGATCGAAGAAATTACCCGAGAGAGCATTTTCCCAGATCCTAAGTTGAGCATCACTCGAGGGGGGATTGCCCCTTTGGGTGAATACAGGGACATTTGGATTTTTAAAAAAATTGAAGCCCTTCTAAAGCATTACAAATGCAGCATGAGTACCCCCATCAAGGATTTGCCAGAATCCGTGATAGAGATCCTTTTGTATGGCGATAAGGTGGAGGTAGCAGTAGATTCCGTCAAATATCCCGGAACCAAGTGGAATACTACCTTTGAAGGGATCATTAACTTTCTACAAAAATATCAAGAGTGGGGGTCTGACAAAACCCAAGACTGGGTGTCGGAATTTACTGTGACTTCTACTTGCCCGGATTGCCAAGGGTATAGGTTGAAAAAAGAGGCGCTTCACTTCAAGTTAGACCAGACCCATATTGGAGAGTTGGCTATGAAAGACATTCAAGGGCTTTCAGATTGGTTTGATGGGCTGGAAAGTCGGCTGTCTGAAAGACAACAGCGCATCGCTGCGGAGGTGCTCAAAGAAATTAGGAAGCGTATTGGATTTCTTTTGGACATTGGATTGGATTACCTATCCTTAAACAGGCCCCTTCGTTCCCTATCTGGAGGAGAAGCTCAACGAATCCGTTTGGCTACCCAGATTGGCACCCAGTTGGTAGGCGTGCTCTATATTTTGGATGAACCCAGTATTGGGCTGCATCAGAGAGACAATGTAAAATTGATCCAAGCCCTGAAGCAGTTGCGTGACTTGGGCAACTCGGTGCTGGTAGTAGAGCACGACAAGGACATGATGGTGGAAGCCGATTATGTGATCGATCTAGGTCCTGGTGCGGGTAGGCATGGAGGCCATGTCGTGGCGGCTGGTACGCCAGCACAGATCTTACAATCGAATACCCTCACCGCACGCTACTTGAATGGGGAAATGGGTCTAGGGACACCTAAATCAAGGAGGTCAGGTACGGGAGAAAAAGTAGTGCTGCGCGGAGCCAGGGGGAATAATCTAAAAAATGTCACCTTGGAGCTTCCTTTAGGCACCTTAATTTTGATTACAGGGGTATCGGGAAGTGGTAAAAGTACCTTGATCCACGAAACTCTCTTTCCCATTTTTAATCGAGAATTTTACCATTCCAAAAAAGAGCCTATGCCTTATTCTTCCATCGAGGGCTTGCAGTTCCTAGACAAGGTGATCGAGGTAGATCAAAGCCCTATTGGAAGAACGCCAAGATCGAATCCAGCCACCTACACGGGGATGTTTTCAGACATAAGGACCTTATTTACCGAACTTCCAGAATCAAAAATTCGAGGATACAAACCCGGTAGATTTTCCTTCAATGTGAAAGGAGGGAGATGCGAGGATTGTGAAGGAGCAGGAATGAAATTGGTAGAAATGGACTTTCTGCCTGACGTGCATATCCCCTGTGAAACTTGCAAAGGAAAGCGATACAATAGGGAAACCTTAGAAGTGAGGTTCAAGGGGAAGTCCATCTCTGACGTCTTGGACATGACCGTGGAGCAAGCGCTAGAGTTTTTTGAATTTCAACCTAAAATTCTTAGAAAAATTACCACGCTCCACGAAGTGGGATTGGGCTACATCACCTTAGGTCAGCATGCCACCACCCTATCAGGAGGAGAGGCACAGCGGGTGAAATTGGCTACAGAATTGTCTAAAAAAGATACTGGCAAGACGGTATACATATTGGACGAGCCTACCACGGGCCTTCATTTTCAAGACATCGATTTGTTGATGACCGTATTGCAAAAGCTTGTAGATAAAGGAAATACGGTGCTGGTCATCGAGCACAATATGGACGTCATCAAACTTGCTGATTATGTAGTCGATCTAGGTCCAGAAGGAGGTAATAAGGGAGGAAGTATTCTCGTACAGGGTACCCCAGAACAAGTGGCAGCTCACCCACAAAGTCATACAGGCAGATTCCTAAAGCAGGAATTACATCGCTGAAAAAGGGCAAAAAATCAAGCAGTTTGCCCTCTTATCACATTAGGACCGTAGCGTAGCCTTCCTTTCTTAACTTTGGAGGTAGGATGAATAGGATCAAACTCTATTGGGTATTACAACTTTTAGGCTGGGGCTTTTTTGCCTTTGTCAATGTATTTTTTGCTTCCCTTTCTAAAGGAGGAATTGACCCCATACAAACCTGGGCCTTTTTGGCCTTGGCGGGAGTATACCTGCTCTCTACCCATGCATTTAGGAAGTATGTAAAAGCCAAGGAGTGGTTTGATCTTCCCATCTCTTCCTTACTGCTCCGACTTTTTGCTGCCTTGGCCTTACTTTCCATCCTCAATGTCTTGGCACAAGTGCTCATCAACTTGCTGTTTGGCACCCTCAATCCCAGTGAAGATTTTAGGGCCTTGGTGATCTCGGTCAACCTGTTTGTCAGCTACCTGTATTATGGATTTTGGGTATTGCTATACTTTTTGTTTCACCTCCTAGACAAATACAATAGCCGACTAAAATACGAGGCAAATATCAATGAGGTGAGGCTCAATCATTTGAAAAGCCAGTTGAACCCTCATTTTATATTCAATGCATTGAATTCAGTAAGGGCCTTAGTGGATGAAGACCCCACCAAAGCCAAAACGGCCATTACTGGTATTTCCAACATGCTCAGGTTTTCCTTGATGATGGATAAAAAACAGGTGATTGATTTTGCAGATGAGTTGGCTACCGTAAAGGACTACCTGGCCTTAGAATCTATTCGCTTTGAAGAGCGCCTCCACGTGGAGTACCAGATTGCAGAAGAGGCCTATTCCTATAAAATTCCACCCATGATGCTTCAAACCATTGTAGAAAATGCCATCAAGCATGGGATTTCTAATTTGGTCAAAGGGGGTATCATTGAAATCAAATGCAGAGAGGGAGTAGAGGATGACTTGTACATTCAAGTTAAAAATAGTGGATCCTTGGCCCCTGATGCTACATTAAAACACAAGGAAGATGAAGGGCATGGCCTAGAAAATACCAAGCAACGATTGTCCCTACTTTATGGGGATAAGGCTAGTTTCCGCATCTTTTCTTCTGGAAACCAATTTGTAATTACTGAATTAAAAATACCGAAACAAAGACTTACTTTAGACGAACTAACTGAATTGACATGAGAGCGCTAGTAATCGATGATGAGCGATTGGCCCGCAAAGAGCTAATCAATTTGTTAAACCAGCTGGAAACGGTGGAGGTAGTGGGGGAGGCCATTAATGTGGACGATGCCAAGGAAAAAATTGAGCAACTTCAGCCGGATGTGATTTTTCTTGACATTCAAATGCCAGAAAAAACAGGGTTTGATCTCTTGGAGGAACTTGATCAGCTGCCTCAGGTCATCTTTACCACCGCCTACGACGAATACGCTCTAAAAGCCTTTCAAGTCAATGCCCTCGACTACTTGCTCAAGCCCATCGAGCCCAAGCGATTGGAAGAGGCAGTCAACAAATTGCAAGGAAAATTAGAAGGGATCGCCCGAAGAGATGAAAATGGTGGATATATCCACCAAAAGAAACTTACCCTGGAGGACCAAGTTTTTGTCAAAGACGGGGATCGGTGCTGGTTTGTTCGCTTGTCCAACGTGCGTCTTTTTGAATCGGATGGAAACTACATCAAGGTATATTTTGACAACTTCAAGCCCATGATCCATAAGTCCTTGAATGCCTTGGACGAAAGGCTTGACGAAAAGTCATTCTTTAGGGCGAGCCGCAAGCACATCATCAATTTGGGATGGGTGGAAGGCATAGAGCCCTGGTTTAATGGAGGCCTGGTAGTGACCTTGAAAGGAGGAGATCGCATAGAGGTGAGCCGAAGGCAGGCTGCTCGATTTAAGGAAATGATGAGCTTGTAAGTAGACCTGTCCGTACTACTAATTGCCCTACTAAACCCCCTTTGGACATGTCACTTCCTCCCTATACAAAAATACACATTCAGACTTCTGTAGGCGTAAAGCTTGAGAAAGCATGGGCATATTACACGGAAGCCAAGCACATCACCCAATGGAATTTTGCTTCCCCAGATTGGTGCTGCCCCTCTGCCAGCAACCCCTTGGAAGTAGGAGAGAGTTTTAATTGGAGAATGGAAGCCAAGGATGGAAGTGTAGGGTTTGATTTTGAGGGAAAATACACGGAGCTAGTTTACCTAAAGAAAATAGCCTATGTCCTAGCAGATCTGCGTGAGGTACATATCACCTTTACCCCCTCTGCGAAAGGAACGAGCGTTGCCATTGACTTTGATGCAGAAAATGAAAATCCCTTAGCACTTCAAAAATCTGGGTGGCAATCTATATTAGATCAATACAAAAGTTACGCCGAGGCACCTTGATTTTTTTGTGCTAAAGTAGGTCATTCGCTAAGTTGGCCAACTCCGATCTTTCCCCTTTTTCTAATTTGATGTGGGCATACAAGGGATGGTCTTTTACCCTATCGATTAGGTAAGAGAGTCCGTTGGATTGGGAATCTAGGTAAGGGGTGTCGATCTGGAAAACATCTCCAGTAAAAATAATCTTGGTATTTTCTCCCGCTCTTGAGATGATGGTTTTGATCTCATGAGGAGTGAGATTTTGTGCTTCATCTACAATAAAGAAAATATTAGATAGGGATCGACCACGAATGTAGGCCAGGGGTTGTATCACCAACTTTTCTTGATTGACCAACTCGGTGATTTTTTGATATTCTTTGTCTGTTTCCTTGTATTGGTTTTGGATAAACTTCAAGTTGTCCCACAGGGGCTCCATGTAAGGGTTGAGCTTGGATTTAATATCCCCTGGCAAATACCCAATGTCTTTGTTGGAAAGGGGCACGATGGGTCTGGCCAAAAAGATTTGTTTGTACTCCCTTCGCTGCTCTAAAGCCCCAGCCAAAGCCAATAGGGTCTTTCCTGTACCCGCAACACCCTGAATAGATACCAATTTTATTTTGGGATTAAGGATGGCATGTAAGGCAAAGGTTTGCTCGGCATTTCTTGGTTTGATGTTGTAGGCAAGTTGCTTGTCTACACGAACCAATACGTTATCATCGGAGTTGAAATAGGCTAGTACTGAGTTTTTTTGACTTTTCAGGATATAAAATCCATTGGCCTTTCGCTTCCTGTTGCCCAAGATGAGCTTTGCTTCTACATATCCTTGTTCGTATAGGGTATTGATGGCCTGAGGATCTAAGTCCTCTAGCAGGTACTTGCCGGTATTCTCCAGCTCGGTGATGTTCTTAATTTTCCCTGTTTCGTAGTCCTCGGCATGGATTTCTAAGGATTTGGCTTTGAGGCGCAAGTTGATGTCCTTGGAAACGAGAATTACCTTCCTGTTTTTCTCGTGCTGCTTCAGGTAAAGAGCCGCATTGAGAATTTTATGATCGTTCTTTTCCTCTCCAAAAATGACGTTCGCATTCAGATTATTGTCTGGATTCATCAACACCTTAAAATTTCCCTTCGTTTTCCCATTCAGCGGGGTCCACTCGTGGATCATGTTGTCTTTTGATAAGGTATCGAGAAGGCGAATGAACTCCCGAGCTTCAAAATTTTTGGTATCGTTTCCTTTTTTGAACTGATCCAGCTCTTCAAGTACGGTGATCGGGATGACCACGTCGTGCTCGGCAAAGTTCATGATGGAGTTGTGCGTGTAGAGGATGACGGAAGTATCCAGTACAAAGATTTTCCGATCTTTATCGGATTTGGCTTTAGGCATCAGCAAGAAATAGGTAAGGGTGTAAGCTGACAAAATTTAAAAAAATATCCCCAGCCAAAGCCCATGTTGTGCAATAATTTATACCTCCAATTTCGGCTTTTTTACTAGAGTATTGACTATCAATAGGATAATTTTTTTTATACCTCTAAAGGTAAGGGACAAGCTAATCTTAATCTGTAACTAGCGGGTAGACTTTGCCCAAGGGGTCTAAAAAATTAATCCAAAAGAGCCCGGATGTCTTCGTTGCCCAAACTTTTCATAAAGCTTTCCTCGTTGCTAATCAATTCCCCAGCGAGAGCAAGTTTGCGGTCCTGAAGGGCCATGATTTTTTCTTCTACAGATCCTCTGGTGATAAACTTATAAATGATGACTTTATTTTCTTGGCCTATGCGGTGGGCACGGTCTATCGCTTGTGATTCTACGGCCGGATTCCACCAAGGGTCCAATAGAAACACATAATCTGCTTTGGTCAAGTTGAGGCCTACGCCTCCAGCTTTGAGGGAAATCAAAAACACCTTATACTCCTCCTGCGTCTGGAATTTTTCTACCTGTGCTTGTCGATCCTTAGTTGCTCCATCCAAGTAGGCATAGGGAATATTTTCTCCTTCCAAAAATTCCCTGATAATACTTAAATGCCTCACAAATTGGCTAAATACTAGCACCTTGTGGTTTTCAGAAATGCTTTCTTGAAGCATGTAGGTGATGTTTTCCAATTTTCCGGATTCCCCTTCGTAATCGTCTCGTACCAATTTGGGATGGTTGGCAATCTGTCGGAGTTGGGTAAGCCCGCGAAGTAGGGTAAACTGTTGACTGCCTCGGCCAGCCGACTCCAGCTCTCCCATAATTTTTTCTCTGTAATAACTTTTTACCTCTTCGTACACCTTTTCTTGCTCCGCAGTCATGTCGGCGTATTTGATATTGGTGATTTTTTCTGGAAGGTCTTTGGCTACCTGTGATTTCAATCTCCTCAAGATAAAAGGCTTGATCATGGCATGCAGGCGAGTGGCCTTGTCCTTGTCGTTTTGCTTTTCTATGGGGAGGAGAAACTGTTTTTTAAATACCTGCGCATTACCTAGAAGCCCTGGATTGACAAAATTCATCTGTGACCAAAGGTCCATGGTGCCATTTTCCACCGGGGTTCCCGTGAGGATCAGCCTTCGTTTGCTTTTTAATTTGTTGACAGCTAAGGCAATGTTTGAACTTGGATTTTTGATGGCTTGAGATTCATCAAGGATGACATAATTGAAGTAGAATTGATTCAATTGATCTATATCCATTCGAACAATTCCGTAGGAGGTCAATACCACATCATAGCCCCTAAATCTCCAAGGGTCTTTGATGCGTTGTGAACCTGCATAGACTAATATCTGAAGTTCGGGAGTAAATTTCCTCGCCTCTAGCTCCCAATTGTAAAGCAAGGACGTGGGCATCACCAATAAGGACGGAAAGCCGGAGTTTTCCTCTTTTTCATGGGCCAAAAGTGCCAAAGTTTGGACTGTTTTTCCCAATCCCATGTCGTCCGCCAAGCATCCTCCAAACTGGTACTCGTTGAGAAATCGAAGCCAGTTGTACCCCGCCGTTTGGTAGGGCCGTAATGCTCCTTTAAAGTTGCTAGGCACTTGGTACTCGTCTATGGCATCAAAATTTCGTAGACGCTCTAGTTTAAGACTCAAGTTGAGGCGTATGAGTTCTCCATTTTGGAGCTCTCGGGCAAAAGCCAGGTGGTGTTTTCTCAGTACCAGCTCCTCGGCACTGCGCTCTTCAATAAAGTTGAAGAGTTCCGAATAGTTGACAAACCAAGATGCCGGAATGACGGCGATTTCCCCATTGGGGAGCTCAAACTCGTGTTTACCCTGAATGAGTAATCTTCGGAGCTTGGCAAAGGGGACCAGGTAAATTCCAAATTTGACCATGGCCTTTACATCAAACCAGTCAATATTTTCATTGACCTCTATGGAAATTTGAGCCTTACCGATATGGTACGTTTTGCCATTGAGGGAGTTTTTTTGGACGATGCGAATATGATTTTCACGCAAATAATCTTCGTTGTTGCCTAGCCATTCAAAGGCTTGAGTTTTGGGAAGGGCTGTTTTGCCATGAATAAACTCCAAGCCCTTTTTCTTCATGAGGGTCAAGTAGCGCTCTTCCAACTTGGTAGTGCGGACGGTTTTGTAAAAACTAAAATTTCCATCCTTCTCCTCATACCTGCAGGAATTGCCCCCGCCCTCAGCAGCATGAAGCAAGGTGCCAAAATCAAAATCCCCATACTTAAATCGGGGTTCAAGCACGATGACCTCTTCCGAAGAGGTACCAACTTCTTCTCCAAAAAGGGTCTCTGTGCTGCTCCCTCCTGGGAGAATACTCACTGCCAAAAGGGCCTCAGGAGTACCCTGTTCGGTGTGTATTTCAAATCCCTTGGCCACCACTTCAAATTGAGTAATCAGGGAGGTGACAAATTTTCGATAATATTCGGGCTCAAACTTTCGTTCGATGAGGATTGCGTTTTTATTGAGGAAAGGTTGCAGTTTTTTGCCATCTATCCCTTTTTCAAAATGAAAGAGTTGTTGGTCCACTACCAACCAAGCAGGTTCTTTGCAGACCAAATATCCTCCCTTGTGTTGCCAGTTTAATTTTTGCCCTTGGAATTTTATGATGGGGTAATATTGCGTATTGAACTCTCCTTTGTCAAAATGAAAGAGCACCGTGGCACTTTCAGCGTGTACTACAATCTCCTTTCCCGTAGGATTACCATCTGAAGCCGTTTCAAACAAACGCTTTCCGATTAGAAGAGGAAGTATTTTTGCTCGTTTGGCCTCTAAGCTTTTAAATAAAATTTCTTGGATTGCTGGATCTGCAGTTTTTGGATCAAAAATTTTTCTCAAAAACTCCTTGGGTTTCAAGTTCCCTTTTTTCATCAAAGGCTTTACGATAACATCCTGCTGCATGGAATCCATCAAGCGGATCAATTCGTAATCTTGGTCATCCAATCCCGAATCAAACTCATGGGCATTGGCAGAACTTATATTTTGGTAGGCATAGGAAAGCCTTCCTTTTTCATCTAAGGGAACAACAAAAGACTCAAAGATTAGACCCAAATATTCATGGCTGAAAATAGAGTATACGAGCTGAAAGGGCTGATTTGGATCTACAATCATGCTTTCATAAAAATTATATATAGAAAATATGTATATATCCTCATTCTAAAATCCCAAGGGATAGGGTAGCTACAGGAACACGAAAAGGAAAGTTACATAAAAAATCAATCCCTCCCCCTATGTAGAAGGTATTTTTTCCAGTAGGTGGCCAAAGCCAAGTAGGAATGGATATTAATTCACTTTAACGGAAAAGAAAACTCTCCCTCTTGAGTAGGGTATTCTAAGGGACCAAAACACTATCCTTTTTGTGCAAGCTTAGCTAGGTTCCTGATCTGTCGCAGGCTCTTTGGGCTTCGCCTCAGGGAAAAATTTATTTTGGAAAAGTAAGATGGTAGTTACTCCTATAAAAATGGAAGCATCTGCCACATTAAAAATAGGCCAAAGGGCCGTGTATTGTCCCCCCCACAATGGCATCCACTCCGGGATATAGCCTTCCCAAATGTCAAAATAAAACATATCCACTACCTGACCATGAAACCAAGGTGTAGGAGCATTGTAAGGCGCATTGTCAAGCCATACGCCATAAAATACCGAATCCACCAAGTTGCCAATGGCTCCTCCTAGTATCATGGAAATACACAGGATATACATGGGATGCGTTTTTTTCTTAATTAGGTAATATAGGTAATACCCTATTCCAATCATGGCTACCAGCCGAAAAGAAGTTAGGATCATTTTCCCATATTCTGAGCCCAATTCCATCCCAAAAGCCATCCCAGGATTGGTGGTGTAATGCAACTTAAACCAGTCCCCAAAAATTAAAATTTGCCCTGGGGAACCGAAATCCATCTGGAAGTGGACCCACATTTTTACTGCCTGGTCAATTGCAATGACAAGAAGTGTGCACCCGAAATATTTTATATAAGCATTCATTTGCTAGAATTTAGGCCTTTTCTACTCGCACAGCCAACTCGAAATCATCCATGTCCAAAAGGCTGAAGGGCTCACCCAACTCCCCTATGGAAAGGCGAAGTGCTTGTGTCTCGGTTTGAATATACGGGCCAAAGTGGGCAATAGATGCATTGACCAAGGCATTACTATCCGATACCGTGATGTGGATCTTGTCTTGGACCTCTAGCCCCATATCTTTTCTCATATTTTGAATTCGATTGACCAAGTCCCTAGCCACTCCTTCCTGTTTTAATTCTTCGGTGAGTGTAACATCCAGGGCTACGGTCACGCCTTGGTCAGAGGCCACAGACCATCCTGGAATATCTTGGGAGCTGATCAATACTTCTTCTAAGAGCAACTCTAATTCTTCATTTTCTACCGAGACGCGTAGTTTTCCTTCCCTTTCTAGGCTTGCAATCTCCTCTTGTCCCCATTGCTGAATAGCGGCCACCACGTGACGAAGTTTCTGTCCTAATTTTTTCCCAAGTACGGGTAAATTTGGCTTGACTTGCTTGACCAAGATGCCAGAAGCATCCTCCAGGTACTCTATGGCTTTGATATTGACTTCAGTCTTGATAAGTTCCTCCACGTGCGTCACTTGGGCCTTAAATGCAGAAGAAAGTACTGGCAAAAGTATGCGCTGTAGGGGCTGTCTGACTTTTATTTTTTCCTTCTTTCTCAAGGAATGCACCAAGGAAGAGATGGTTTGAGCCAGCTCCATACTCCTTTCCAAATCAGGATTGATCCAGGAAGGATTGGCCGAGATCCAGTCCGTCAAGTGTACGGATTCCTTTCCTCCTTTGGTGGATGCTGTCAAGTTTTTGTACATCCAATCCGCATAGAATGGAGCAAACGAGGCCATAAGCTGAGTCAAGGTAAGCAGGCATTCGTACAAGGTTTC
>JAJTDZ010000015.1 GCA_021298245.1 Algoriphagus sp.
GCGGCAAGCTTGTCGGCGTGCATGTCTCCCCTCCAAAACCGTTTCCTAGCCAAGCGTACGTACCAATTTGAAAGTTGGTCTACCGTAAAATTTAGGATAGATCGGGTGGCCTTGGTGGCATCGTAATCTTCCATGGACTCTTCCACCTCGGCGATTAGCGATTGAAGTTTGGAGATGATCCATCGATCCAATTCGGGGCGGGTTTCAACGGGGGTGGCTCCCTCTGGGGGATAGACAAATTGGTCAAGATTGGCGTAGAGCGCAAAGAAGTTGTAGGTATTTTGCAAGGTGCCAAAAAAACGGCGCTGTACTTCGGTCACCCCTTCCAGATTGAATTTTAGGTTGTCCCAAGGGTTGGCATTGCTCAAGAGGTACCAGCGCAAGGCATCTGGGCCAAATTCTTTCAAGGTAGCAAATGGGTCAATGGCATTGCCCAAGCGCTTGGACATTTTGTTGCCATTTTTATCTAAAACGAGGCCGTTGGCGATTACGTTTTTGAATGAAACACTATCAAAAAGCATCACCGACAGCGCATGCAAGGTAAAAAACCAACCCCGAGTCTGATCGACTCCTTCAGCAATGTAGTCTGCAGGGAAATTGGCTTCAAAGGTGGCTTTGTTTTCAAAGGGGTAGTGCCACTGGGCATAGGGCATGGCCCCGGAGTCAAACCACACGTCAATGAGATCAGGCTCACGAAACATTTTTTTACCCGTAGGAGAAACGAGCACCACCTCATCTACATAAGGTCTGTGGAGGTCTAGTTCCTTTCCTTCAAAAGGAGAGGAGGTCATCACCCCCGCCGCGATGGATTTTTTTATCTCCTCTTGCAGTTCTTGTATGGAGCCAAGGCATCGCTCTTCAGTGCCATCACTGCTCCTCCAAATGGGGAGGGGCGTGCCCCAAAACCGTGAACGGCTGAGGTTCCAGTCTACTAGATTTTCAAGCCAGTTGCCAAATCTTCCTGTACCCGTAGCCTCGGGCTTCCACTGAATGGTTTTATTGAGCTCCACCATCCGGTCTTTGTAGGCGGTAGTTTTGATAAACCAGCTTTCCAGCGGGTAATACAAAATCGGCTTATCTGTTCTCCAGCAATGGGGATAGCTATGCTCGTATTTTTCAACCTTAAAGGCTTTATTTTCATTTTTAAGCAGGATAGACAAAATCACGTCCGTGCTTTTGTATTCGGGGGCTTGCTCGTCGTCTTGGGGATAATTTTTTACATAAAAATCATTTACCCCAAACGTTTTGTGGGCAGTGATGCCGTGCTCCTTCATTTTTGCCAGCAAGTATTCTCCTACCACAGGCAAAAATTTTCCTTGTCGATCCACCACGGGGACTTCGTTGCCTTTTTCATCCTGAACAAAAATGCCAGGCACTTTTTGTTGAACCAAAGTCCTAAAGTCATCTGCACCAAAGGCTTTGGCCAGGTGCACGATGCCGGTACCATCCTCAGTGGTCACATAATCCCCTGCCACTACAGTGAAGGCTGGATGAGGGAGAGATAAGCCTGGAACGGGAAGCAGTTGCTCGTATTCCCAGCCAAGAAGCTCTTTTCCTTTCCACTCCCCTACCACCTGATACGGAATGAGCTTGTCTCCTGGACGGTAATCTTCCAAGGGCAGTCCCTCTGCCTTAGCAGAAAAATAGGAGGTAAGCCTAGCCTTGGCCAGGATCACTTGTACGGGAAGGTGGGTGTAGGGATTAAAGGTACTTACCTTCACGTAATCCAACTGCTCTCCCACCGCCAAGGCGGAGTTGGAGGGTAAGGTCCATGGAGTTGTCGTCCAAGCCAAAAAGTAGGTATTTTCTTGCCCCTTTACCTTAAACTGTGCGGTGATGGAGGTATCTTTTACGTCCTTGTAGGTGCCGGGTTGGTTGAGTTCGTGTGAACTCAAACCTGTACCTGCAGCAGGAGAATAGGGTTGGATGGTATATCCCTTGTAGAGTAGCCCTTTGTCATACAGCTGCTTGAGCAGGTACCACAAGGATTCGATGTAGCTCGCATCAAAAGTGATGTAGGGGTCATCCAAATCTACCCAATATCCAATTTTTTCGGTAAGGTCATCCCATTCGTGCTTGAAGCGCATGACCGTTTCTCTACACTTTTTATTGTATTCTTCTACGCTGATGCGATGACCAATGTCCTCTTTGGTGATGCCTAACTCCTTTTCTACTTGCAATTCCACGGGAAGGCCGTGGGTGTCCCAGCCCCCTTTACGCTTGACTTGATACCCTCTGAGGGTTTTGTACCGGCAAAAGATATCCTTTAGCGTGCGAGCCATGACGTGGTGGATACCAGGGGTACCGTTGGCAGAAGGAGGTCCTTCGTAAAAGGTAAAGGTCTTCGCTCCCTCCCGATTGGAAATGGATTTCTTGAAAATCTGTTCCTGTTTCCAAAATTGAAGGATGGACTCCCCTATCTGAGGATAATCTACTTGCTTAAATTCCTGGTACGTTTTCACTGGCTCTTGTCTGTTGGTTTTGGCCAGGCGACTTGGGTGGGCGTGCCCCGGCTGGAATGCCGGGTCGGGCTATTCGCTGTATCCCATTTTCCCCTGGGGGGAAATAGGGGATGCCGCTGCTATCCCTCACGCAAGACATCTTGCTCAAAACAAGGCACAAAGATAGCAGAAAAGGGCATTACCAGAAACGTCCAGCCTTTAGGAAATCCCAATTCTTATCCTCGAGCTGCCAATTGGCATCTCCTAAGGCCCTTCAGAAGGTGACTTGGTCCTTTTGCAGGGGACAAAGAATAATCCACCCATAGAAAAAATTTACTGCTGTTGGATAACTAAATACCGAAATAAACTCTTTAATTTTTTTAAATTTTAGCTATTTCCACTAAGAATTTACCCCAAGTACCCTCAACTAATTTGCAATTGGCCTCATTTTTGAGAAGATCTTGAAAACCATAAGGGGAAGTCCCGAGCTGCTCATTGCGACAGGGAATGTCCTCACCCAAAACAACCTAAGCTATGACTGAACAACAACTACTCGCCTTGCAAGAAACCATCGCTGCACTCAAAGCACAGCTAACTGGAGACATGTTTGCCGATATGGAAATCAGAGATCAAATCCACAACCTGGAAATGCAACTCAAAGGGGTGAAGCCTATGGATTCTCATTTTGATTGTGTGGGCTGCGGAAGCTGAGCAGGAAGAGAATAGGTGCCTAATTATTTTTATTGTTACAAACCTTTTGGGGTGCTTTGTCAATTTACTGGAGAAGGACCTACCCTAGCTTCCTTGGGAAGTTTTCCAAAAGAAGTTTATCCCGTAGGTCGATTAGATAAGGACAGCGAGGGGCTTTTGCTGCTCAGCGATGACTCCTGGCTCAACCACCAGTTGCTCAACCCGAAGTTTGCACACCAGCGCACTTATTTTGTGCAAGTAGAAGGAATTCCTACTGAAGAAGCCTTGGCCCAGTTGCGGGACGGCGTCACCATTCAGGTAGAAGGTAAACCTTACCGGACCAAGCCTGCTTTGGTGAGGGTACTTGATCCCGCTCCTCCGCTACCAGAGCGCATTCCCCCTATCCGCTACAGGGCTAGCATCCCAGATAGCTGGATAGCTTTGACTTTGATTGAGGGCAAAAACCGCCAGGTACGTAAAATGACGGCAGCAGTAGGATTTCCTACGCTAAGGCTAGTCAGGCAGTCCATAGAAAATCTTAGCCTATCGGGTCTGCAGCCTGGAGAATGCCGCTCCTTGAGTCAAGAAGAGGCCTACCGATGCCTTGGCTTGACTGGATTTCTCCGCTCTAGGGGCGGCCCTGCAAAGAAAGGTTGACCGGCAGGTCTTAAAAAATCATAAATTTCATCCAAAGTTTCGGCAATCCCGTTGGGAAGTCCTAAGATTGGGTATTGGAACATTTTCCATTAATTTAGGCGATCCAAAGTAAGGACAATTAAAGCGCAGGATTCATGCATCAGGAAAAAATCGCAGAAGTCATTCAGGAAGTAAAGAAAGTAGTGGTAGGTCAGGAGAAGATGATCAATCGACTGCTGATAGGCTTGTTTACCAACGGACACATTCTATTGGAAGGGGTGCCCGGCTTGGCCAAAACCTTGACCGTAAATACCCTGGCCAAGGTCTTGCATTTGGATTTTAATCGAATTCAGTTTACCCCTGACCTCTTGCCATCGGATTTGATTGGCACCATGATTTACAACCAACAGACTTCCCATTTTGAAGTAAAGAAGGGCCCTATTTTTTCCAACGTGATCCTGGCCGATGAGGTCAATAGATCCCCAGCCAAGGTGCAATCCGCCCTACTGGAAGCCATGCAAGAAAAGCAAGTGACCATAGGGGAGACTACGTTTTCCTTGGACCGTCCCTTTCTGGTACTGGCCACACAAAACCCCGTGGACCAGGAAGGAACTTACCCTCTTCCCGAAGCGCAGGTGGATCGTTTTATGATGAAGGTGCACATTGAGTATCCTTCCAAAAGCGAAGAAATGGAAGTAATGAGGAGGATGTCTAACATGCAGTATGCGCCTGAAGTAAGCCCCATGCTTTCCAAGCAAGATATTTTTGATATCCGAGATCAAATCAATGCGGTGAAAATGGCAGAGCCCCTGGAGCATTATATCATAGAACTGGTATTTGCTACCCGCTTCCCTGCCAAGTATGGGTTGAAAGAAGAAGCAAAATATATTCTCTTTGGGGTTTCCCCTAGGGCCAGCATCAACTTGAACTTGGCAGCCAAGGCGGTAGCCTTTATGGACGGCCGAGATTATGTATTGCCTGAGGACATCAAAGAAATTGCCGAAGACGTGTTGAATCACCGAATTTTGCTCAATTACGAGGCAGAAGCGGATCAAATAAGTACCCGTGATCTCGTAAAAACTTTACTTGAAAAAGTGCCGATTAATAAGTCGGTAACATTAAAGTAACACAAATCTTCGATTTTGAAGGCTTCTCGATAGGGAAGCCTTTTTTTGTGCCTAGGCTGTTAAATCAAGGTTAATTGCGGCCTATTTTTTTAAAAAAAGGATAATTCGATTTTTTCTTGGAGGCATAAAATCCGCTGCACATTTGTATCCGTAATCGCTTCGCAAATTCTTAATCACACATACCAATGAAAAATTTTACGTACGCATTTACTTTGTTAATTGCCTTTACGCTGGTATTTTCTAGCTGTACAGAAGAAGAGCCAGACAATGGTGTAACCATTTCAGGAATCCCTGCTACTGCAAAAATTGATGCAGGCGGAAAACTAGGTCCTGTAACAGGAACTGCTGAAGGTCTTGACGGTTTGGTTTCTTTGGCCATTACTAAAGACGGCGCCCCATTATCTACGCTTCCATTGACTGGAACTTCCGCAACTTTTCCTTTTGAATACACTGCTATTGCAGCTGATGCTGGAAAGAACTTGGTTTTTGAATTTACGGTAACTGACAAAGACGGTGATGTGGCGAAGGCTACTCACGTATTGTCTGTAGGTGCTGAGCCAACTACCATCCGTGTGACGAGCAACATCACTGCCAACACGACTTGGGTAACAGGTAAGACATACATCCTTGGAGGTAGAATTACAGTTAACCCTGGTGTAAAATTGACTATCCAAAAAGGGGTAATCGTGAAAGGTGAGGCAGGAACAGGTGCGAATGCAACTGCGCTTTTGATCCCGAGAGGTGCTCAAATCGATGCGCAGGGAACTGCCACTGAGCCAATCATCTTTACTTCTGTTGCTGACGAAATTGCTCCAGGTCAAATCGCTTCTCCTAATTTGGAGCCAACGCAAGAAGGACTTTGGGGTGGTTTGATTATTCTAGGAAGAGCCAAGTGTTCTTTTGCTGGTGACGTAGCTGAACTACAAATTGAAGGAATCCCTGCATCGGACACCAATGGATTGTATGGTGGTACAAATGACGCGGATAATTCAGGGATATTGAGATTCGTGTCCATACGACATGGCGGCGCCTTGATTGGTGCTAGTAACGAGATCAACGGATTGACGCTTGGTGGTGTAGGTTCTGGAACAGTAATCGAGAATATAGAAGTAGTGGCCAACCAAGACGATGGTATCGAATGGTTTGGTGGAACGGTTTCTGTAAAGAATGCCTTGATCTGGAACTCTGGTGATGATGCAGTCGATACTGACCAGTCTTGGGCAGGTACTTTGGACAACTTTATCGTGATCTGTGGTGTAAATACAGACCATGCTTTGGAAATCGACGGACCTGAAGGGTCATACAATGCAGCGCATACTGTAAAGAACGGTTCTGTAAAAGGCCACCCTGCTTCAGAAATGGGTGACTTCAGATCTAAGGCAAGAGGTACTTTCGAAAACCTATACTTCTTCAACTTCCCTGCTCCAGCAGATACCTACAATGGTGTAGCCAACGCAGGTAGAGGGGACTTCGGTCTTGATGCTGCGACTGTGCCTAACTTCACAGGGACGACAGGTCCCCTAGTTTTCAACAAGTTAGAGGCTACCCTTAAGTCAGGTGTCACTTTGACTACTGCCTTTAGAAACGGAACAGATGTATATGCTGCTGAAGTTGCCTTGAAGGCAAACACAGTTGGCGCGACTAAAGCGGCTTTCGTAGGTTGGACTTGGGCTGAGAAGGCAGGTCAATTGGCTGATTTCAAATAATTAAAATTTCTCCTGAGGAAAGGAAGGTCTTGCAAGGACCCTTCCTTTCCTTTTTCCCTTTACATAAGATTTTCCCTTAACGCTGTATGAAAAAGAAAAAACAGAATTTGTCCTTGAAACCCTTGGCTATTCTATTGCTTATCATTGCCTTTCAACTGATCACTGGATTTGTCTTTGCCCAAAATGGCACCGTACGCGGCGCCATTTTTGATGAAAAAACAGGAGAGCCTCTTTACGGGGTCTCCATTTTGGTGAAAGAAACCTCCACAGGAGCCATCGCTGACTTTGATGGTAAATTCGAACTTCAATTGGCCCCTGGGTCTTATACCCTGCAGGTGTCCTACATTTCTTTTTCCACCATCAATCTCACCGAAGTGAAGGTGGAAGCTGGTCAGGTGACGGTACTGCCCGATATTCTGTTGAAAGAGGAAGAGGCTGAATTGGAAACGGTGACGGTCTCTGCTGCAGCGATTCGGACCACCGAGTCTGCCTTGATGTCAGTCAAGAGAAACGCACCCAACTTACTGGATGGGATTTCTGCTAGTACCTTTCGTCAAATTGGAGACGGAGATGCTGCCTCTGCCGTGAAGCGTGTCACGGGGGTTTCCATCGAAGGAGGCAAATACGTGTATGTCCGTGGCCTAGGTGATCGATACACCAAAACCGTATTGAATGGAGTGGATATCCCGGGTCTAGACCCAGACCGAAATACCATTCAAATGGATATTTTCCCTACCAATGTGATTGATAACATTGTAGTTTCTAAATCATTTACGGCTGATTTGCCAGCTGACTTTACGGGAGGGGTAGTAGATATTGAAACCAAGGATTTTCCTGAAGAAAAAACCTTCCGCGTGAGCATTTCTGGCGGTGTGAATCCTTCCATGCACTTCAATTCAAATTACTTGACCTACCAAGGTGGAAAGACCGACTGGTTGGGCTTTGATGACGGGACTCGTGCCAATCCTACTGGCGGGAGAACTAATATCCCACAATTTGCCGAAGTTATCGGTAATCCAAATGGAGCAAAAGGTCAGGAATTTCAGCAATTGCTGAGAGGTTTCAACAAAACCTTAGGCGCATCTACCCAAACTTCCATGATGGATTTTGGCTTGAGCCTTTCTTTAGGTAACCAGATTGCAAGACCTAAAGCCACTTGGGGTTACAATGCCGCCTTGACCTACAAAAACGATACTGAGTTTTATCAAGATGCGCAATTTAACTTGTTTGCTAAGCCAATTGATTCGAACCAAAATGAGTTGGAAGCACTGCAAATTCAGTCAGGTAACTACGGAGTAAATAGCGTACTTCTTGGAGGTATAGCTGGGATTGCCTTGAAAACAAAGGCCTCCAAATTCAAACTCAACTTTTTGCACCTTCAAAATGGAGAATCCAAAGCCGGTATTTTCGATTACGAAAACTCCAACCTTGGGGCTAACTATGAAGCTAAGCAGTACAACCTAGAATACAGCCAGCGTGGGTTATCTAGTATTTTACTCTCTGGTAATCACTTTTTAAAGGGTAAAGCATGGGAAGTTAACTGGAAGTTGGCTCCTACACGCTCTACCATTGAAGATCCAGATATCCGATTTACTCGATTTAGATTGCCAACCAATACCATCTCTCCAGAAGTAGGTTTGCCTGCACGTATTTGGAGAAATTTGGAAGAAAATAACCTAGTAGGGAAACTTGACCTCACCAGGAATTTGAGCCTTTTGAATAAAGATGCAAAAATCAAATTTGGCGGTTCTTATGCTTTTAAGGAGCGTGATTTTGAAATTCAATCCTTCCAATTCCCAACAGGTACAACTCCGTTAGATGGAAATCCTAATTCAGTTTTGAAGGAAAGCAACTTATTCTCTGCTACCAATAGAAATGGGGTGCGTTACAATCCGGATTTTATTCCAAACAACCCGAATAAATTTCAATCTAACCTCACCAATATTGGTGGATATGCCAGTGTAGAAGAGAATATACTCCCAAATCTGAAAACCATTTTTGGGGTTCGTGTAGAGAAGTACACCCAATATTATTCAGGAACTAACCAAAATGCAACCATAGTTTTTGATGAGGAGAAGGTAATAGATGATCTAGACTTTTTCCCAACCCTGAATTTGGTGCTGGCACTAAAAGAAACTCAGAACCTAAGGCTCTCTGCGACCCGAACTATTGCCCGTCCTTCTTTCAAGGAACTTTCGTTTGCAGAAATTATTGACCCGATTACGGGTAGAACCTTCGTAGGAGGTTTGTTCCAAGAAACCACCAATGGAGGCACAGAAATCCTGTGGGATGGTAATTTGCAGTCTACCCGCATCAACAATTTTGATGTACGTTGGGAAATGTTCCAACCCAAAGGAGAGATGTTGTCTTTGGGGGCTTTTTACAAGACCTTTGAAAACCCTATCGAAATCGTACAGTTCCTTTCTGATCCAGGATCCTTCCAGCCAAGAAACGTAGGAAATGGCACCGTGCTTGGACTTGAATTGGAATTCAGAAAGTCCTTGAAATTCATTAGCCCTAGCCTAGAGAAATTCTTATGGACCAGCAATGTGACCCTAACCGAGTCTCAAATCTCCATGTCTGCAACTGAAAAAAGATCTCGTGAGTTGACGGCTAGAGAAGGCCAGAAAATCGGAAATACCCGCGACATGGCTGGGCAGGCTCCCTACATTGTGAATACCGGTATTGCTTACTCTGACTTCAGTACGGGTTGGGAAGCAGGCATCTACTACAACGTGCAGGGCCCTACCTTAAACATGGTAGGCTTTGGTAACCGTACCGATACCTACGCCGTGCCTTTCAATTCCTTGAACTTGAATGTGAACAAGACTTTCGGTGCAGACGAGCGCATCCGTACCAGCTTGGGTGTTCAAAACTTACTCAACGACAAGCGTGAATTTATCTTCAGTTCCTACGGAGCTCAAGACCAATTCTTCACCCAGCTTGCGCCAGGCACTCGGGTTAACTTTAGTGTAGGATTTTCCTTCTAAAAAAAACACGTATCAGAAAAAAGCCATCCCGCTAAGGGATGGCTTTTTTTAATTGCTTGATTTCTAGAGAAAAATAATCTACGAATATTGAGACAGCAATACCTCTACAATGCGACTTGCAGCCTTACCATCCCAAAGAGGAATGCCTTGGTATTGCTTCCAAGCTCCGCGAAGAAGTCGGTCTAGGTAGGGCTTTAGGTTTTTTGGATCCGTACCTACCAGTTCATTGGTTCCCAAGTGGATGGTTTCTGGGCGCTCGGTACTGTCCCGCAGAGTAATGCAGGGGACATTCATCACGGTACTCTCTTCGGTGATTCCTCCCGAATCGGTGATGACTCCTTTGGCATGCTGAACCAGGAAATTGAATTCTAAGTAACCTAAAGGATCTACCAGGTGTAAGTTGGGAGCTGAAATTCCTAAGCGCGCGATATTCTTTGCTGTTCGAGGATGAACGGGAAAAATCAAGGGCAATCCAGCACTTCCCTCCAAAATGGCCTCCATAAGTTCTCGCAGGGAATCTTCTTGGTCCACATTGGCTGGTCGATGTAGGGTCATGACCAGGTAATTTCCTAGCTCCAGGTCATCAAAAGGATACCCTACTGGTTTTTTAAAGTTGGGTTTCTGAGCGATAAGGGTGTCGATCATGGTATTGCCTACCCAATGAATTTTTTCTTCTGCTATACCTGCTTGGCGCAAGTTGGCATTGGCAATTTCGGTGGTAGTAAAAAAGTGATCGGTGATAGCGTCGGTGACCATGCGGTTGATTTCTTCGGGCATACTCAAGTCTCCCGAGCGAATCCCTGCTTCCACGTGGGCCACATCGATTTGGAGTTTTTTTGCGGTGATCGAGCAAGCCAGCGTGCTGGTTACGTCCCCGACGACGAGGACTACTTCTGGACGATGTGCCATTAATTCTTTTTCGAAGGCGACTAGGATAGATGCAGTTTGCTCCGCTTGGCTGCCTCCTCCTCCACCCAAGTTGGCATCTGGTGCAGGAATATGTAATTGCTCAAAAAAGGCCCCAGACATGTTTTGGTCGTAATGTTGTCCCGTATGCACCAGGCGAAATTCAACATCAACCCCTTCGGCCTGCTTTTTTTGTAAGGCATGGACGATGGGTGCAATTTTCATGAAATTGGGCCGGGCACCAGCGACTAGCGTAAAAAGAGGCATATCATGCAGGAATGGAGTCGTAAAAATAAGGGAATATCCTCTATGTTTAGTGCAAATCCGCGTTTGAGATCTTCTTAGCACCCTCTTTTCTTTTCTCTGCCACTTAGCCGCGACAAACTACTGGGGGTATTGGAAGAAGTACTGGGATTTTTGTTTCTTTGTTGTAATAAATTTTTAAATACCCCTGCTTCATGGGAAAGTTGCTACCTGGCCTTCATCTTTTTGCATTCCTGTTGTTTCTTGGATTGGCTTCTTGCGTGGAGTCTGTAGAAAATCAGGTTCAGATCTACGACAACAATTTCTCAAAATTGGATCTTGTCAACTTTGAAAACGGGCGTCTATTGGTTTGGAGAAACGATACCATTGCAGGGTTTTACCACAATGAGGAAGTGGCGGTTACGCTTTACGACTTACCTGCGCACAACTATTTAAAGTTATCTGTCGAAATCTTAATTCACGACAGCTGGGATGGCAACTGGGATGATGGTATTTCTGGACCAGATTTCTGGTACATGGGTATTGATAGCGTGGATGTAGTCCGGACTACCTTTTCCAATAGCCCCTGTGAATCGCTTTATTGCTTGTACCAGTCTTTTCCAAACGGGTTTTTTAGACAGAATTACCCGAAAGCAGGAGCGATTGAAACCAATCTGCCAAGCTTGTGTCTTGGTGGACAAACCTCCACCAGTCGCTACCGAGTAGAGAAGCTCATTGAACATTCCAAGGTCGACTCTTTAAGGTTTTTCATGCGGGATGAATTGAAGCAAGCCAATAGCTTTTCGCCCAAGTGTGATGAGTCCTGGTCCATTGCCAAAATTTCCATTTTAGCCATCCAAACCAACTCCTAATGCAATTACGACTACTATTAGCGGCGATTGGATTGTTTGGGATGCTTGCATTCAGTCAGAGTACCGAGGCTCAGAGTATTGCTGTGGGTGCCCCTTCTTTGGAAGACTACCTGCGAAGATTGCAGTTGACCGGCAAGGTGGATTCGGCCTCCTCATTTATGATTCGCCCCTTGATTCCTACCGCCGCTTTTGGCCTAGCGCATGGCTTTGATTTGGATGGAGGCTTGGTGGATCTTGACTCTTCTAGCTATCACCACCGGATCGGGAAGAAAGGGAAATTTTTACTCCTCCCCGGCTTGGTTAAAAGCCAGTATACTTCCACCTATCCTTTTGCCACGAATGATGGCGCTATGATTCCAAATCGAGGTTTGCAACAAGTTTTTAGTTTAGGAGCGTTTGTGGAATGGTGGAAATTCAGTTTGCAAGTACAGCCTGAACTGGTAAGGGCCCAAAACAAGGAGTTTATAGGTTTCCCCATTGAGCAGCAATCTACCATCCTTTTCTATTACGAATACCTCAACCGTATTGACCTTCCCGAGCGATTTGGGGAAAGTGCCTATCAAAAGTTGGTTCCAGGACAGTCCAGCTTTCGTCTGAATTTGGATGCCATATCTGTGGGAGTATCTACCGAAAATCTTTGGTGGGGACCCGGAAGACGAAATTCTTTGTTGATGGGAAATTCTGCCCCTGGTTTTTTACACTATACGATGAATACCCGTCGACCTATTAAGTCTGCTATTGGCTCATTTGAAGGCCAAGTGATGACTGGAAAACTGGAAGCCTCCAATTTTCTGCCGCCGCATTCGGATTACGTATTTCAGCAAATTGCTGTTCATTATCCGAAAAAGGAGGATGGTGATCGTCAACTCTCTGGGTTAGTCTTGACCTACCAGCCCAAGTGGGTGCCGGGTTTATTTTTTGGATATGGTTCGGTCAATAATGTGTATCGATCGGAAGTATCCGATCTAGAGGATGTGCTCCCCGTATTTAATGGGCGAAAGAAAAATCAACAAGTGCTGGATACCATCCAATCCAAACGACAGCAGTTTAGTACAGGCTTTTTCCGATGGATAGATCCCAAAGGGCGATTTGAATTTTATGGGGAATTTGGGACTAGGGATAACGACCGCCCTTTCATCGACTTCATCACAACACCTGAATCTGGCAGGGCCTTTACCTTCGGGTTTTCCCACTTGATGGACTTGAAAAAAGAGAATCGCTTTTTGGAGTTGAGCTCCGAGATGACCTTTTCAGGGCAGACCATCCGAGAAGATATCCGGCAATTGCGAACCTGGTACATTCACGACCATGTACGGCATGGCTATACCCATCGAGGGCAGATGCTTGGATTAGGGAATGGGCCTGCCAGCAACCAAATTTTTGCCGGCATAGCCTGGATTGAGGGCATGAAAAAAATTGGTATCGAACTGGAGCGTATCGAGTACAACAACGACTTTTACTACTATCGCTACGAAGAGGTCAAGGACTTTAGAAACAAATACGTGGATCTGGTCTTCTCGCTCGCCCCAGAATGGAAGTTTGGCAATGTACTCCTGGCAGGCAAATTCCAATACGTGAATACACTGAACTACAAGTGGTACTTGGAAAACAAGCCAGAAAAATGGTTTATACCGGGCTATGACCGCACTAATTTTGTAGGGCAAATCGCAGTTACCTACCTCTTTCGCTAATACTTATCCTTACTAGTCATGATCGCTACAAAAAATATGGTAGTTGCTGTTTCCTACACACTCATGGTTGATGATGGAGAAACGGGCATGCGCTGGTACGAGACCGTGTCTGATACCGATCCTTTTTACTTCCTTTTTGGATACCACAATGTGCTGCCTGCTTTAGAACAGGTTTTGGAAGGGAAGTCGGCGGGGGATTCTTTTTCGGTATTTATTGGGTATGAACAAGCCTATGGGGATTACGATGATTCGAAAAGGGTCATCATTCCTAAGGCCAACTTCAAAGAGGAAGGCAAGAAAAATAGAGATCTACTTCGCGTTGGCAATGTCATTCCCATGCAAGACGATAAGGGAAACCACATGCGAGGGGAAGTGCTGAAAGTCGATTATATGGGGGTACATCTTGATTTCAATTCCCCTTTGGCCGGATTGGATTTACAGTTTGATGGGAAGCTTGTAAGTATAAGGGAAGCCCTACCCGAGGAGATGGCTCATGGCCATGCCCATGGTCCGGACGGGCACCATGCGCATCATTGAGTTTGAGGAGGAGGAATCAATAGGATGATATTCCTCTTAGGCAGATTTTACTAATTATTTTCGAATATCTAGCCCGTAGCTGTGGTAGGCAAGTTCCCTGCTGAGTTCGCGAAGGCCATCTATACGCTCGGAGGGATATAGGGCATAGGCTTTGCTCAATTGGTCAATGGCCTGCTTGTAGTCTTGTTGATTAAAAAATACTATGCCTTCGTTGTAGTACTGCAATCCTGCCAGCTCAGTCAAATTTACTTTTCTAAAAATGGAGTTGTCCGAAACATCTACCTTGGTACCGGCCAAGCCTTCGTTGATATTTCTTGCTCCAGGCACACCTTCGCTAAGGTAAGCTCCCAAGTAATTATTAACCTCGGAGGTTGAGGTAATCATCCCTCCCACGGGAAGGGTACTCTCTAGAATGAGTGTCTTGCCATCTAGGTATACTTGGAGAAAAACATGGTAGTCTGTTTCGACCACATCAAAAGCATAACCATAGCGATCTAGGAGCATTCCTAGTGCGGCCGAACCGCTTACACAATCGTATGCTCCTGTCTGCAGCATTTCCGTAAAGGTAGAATGCATGGAGTAGTCTTTGAATAATTTTTGATGGGCTTTTTGAAAAATACTACGAACAAAGGAGAGGGAATTTGGATTTTTTTCTGCCTTAGCATCCAATTCTGCCAATAATTCTTGCCATTTGCTTGAATTTATTTCCTGCTCTTGAAGAGGTACAAACAAGTCAAACGAACTCGGGGTGAGATCTTGTGACTTCGTGTTAGCTGCAGGAAAAGAGGAAGTATGCTCTTCAGAAAGATACAGTTGTTGGCATACCCCCATGGGGGCCAAAGCCAAATAAATGAGCAAGAGGGCGGTCATTTTTCTCATGATCCATCAAGTCAATGTTAACTGATTGTTTGAAAGTTAACAATTCCTTAACATTAAACAAACAAATGGAATAAAAAATTAACTTTTGGGTAATCTAAGCAGAGAGAGAATTATTCGTGATGGTAGGCCTCGTTGCGCAGGATGGTAAAGGCGCGGTAGAGTTGTTCGACCACAAAAGGCCGAATCATTTGGTGAGAAAAAGTCATTTTTGAAAATGAAATTTTTCCATTGGCCCGTGCGTAGACGGCCTCCGAAAAGCCATATGGACCGCCAATAACGAACGTAAGTTGGCGAACTCCAGCATTTAATTTTTTCTGCAAAAATTCAGAAAATTCCAGAGAGGAATACGACTTTCCACGCTCGTCCAGTAGGTGAACCTCTTCGGATGGACTAAGTTTTTTAAGAATGGCTTCCCCTTCTTTTTCTTTTTGTAGGGCTTCGGTCAGGGACTTGGCCTGCTTTAGGTCTGGAATAATTTCCAATTCAAAGCGGGTATAATGGCTCAAGCGATGAGCGTATTCTTCAAAAAGTTCGTGAATGGCTCGTTGATCTGTTTTCCCTATGGCCAAAAGTTTGATATGCATGCTGCATTAGGTCAAGGTGCCCCACTTCATTACTCTCCTGAGGTCGAAAATCGCTAGCGAGCGTAATTATTTGATATATTCCTTTCTTTTGAGAATGGCCTCTAAGAATTTTTTATCATTCTCTGAATTGAAAATTCGGAAAGGAAGGTGGATGAATTGGGCTTTAGAAAGGTAGAGTACAAAAGCATCCTTGGTAATTACGGCCCTTTTGATCATGTTCCATTGTACGGGCATGCCTTCTTTCACACTGATCTTCATCAAGATCTGACGGCTATCTATTTCATAGGCCATTTTTTGAAAAATAGGTTTGTTTTGTTCCATCTGGGTGACTCCGGTAAATTGGATAGCCCAGAATAATACGTACAAACTGTAGGCGATAAGTGCTCCACCTATCCACCAAAAGGAAGCAATCCAAAAATAGCCACAGCAAATAGCGAGGGCAATCAAAATCACCCACCACTGTTCTTTGAGCACGGAAATCAAGCCCATTTTTATGTAGGTAGTGGTTGGGAGTTGGTATTTTTTGGTTTTAATGATCATCAGGACAAAAGTTCTTCCGACAAATATCATCCTATCCCCTTGATTAAACAAATGCAGGAGGGGTATTCTGCACGCTTCCTTTCTTTGCGCTCTTGATTTTTGTGCGAAAACCAGTAAATTTCTAAAAAAAATTCCTGTGAGTGCTTCCCTTATTGAAATGCTTTTGAGTGGATTTGCTTATGTGGCCTTTAGCTATGCCTTGGGGCTGTGGGTAAAGTACCTCCGCAAAAAACCCAAGGGGCCAGAGGGAGGGGAGGGTCCTAAGGAAACTCCACCTACTTTGGACCTACCTCCGGGGGTAGAGTGGTATAGTGATTCTTTGAATAAGCCCAAGGAGAGAGTTCCAAGCCACCTAGGATTTTAGTGGCATTTTTCACAGATGCCTTGCACTAATAGGCTCATTTCCTTTTTTTCAAATCCTTTAGGTAATGGAATAGGAGGTAAGGAAATACTTTCCAAGCAGGTGGTTTCCTCACATTTTTCACACTTGAAGTGGACGTGTTCGTGATTGTGTTGATGGGCGGCTTCGTGATGGGTGCAGAAAGCATATTTGGCCCCTCCGCTATCGTCCAAAACTTTGTGAATCAGGTCTTTTTCTAAGAATGTCTTGAGGGTTCGGTAGATGGTAACGCGGTCAAATTGCTGCTTGAGGGCTTGCTCCAAGTCAGCATGGGAAAGGGCCACGTTTTTTTCCAAAAACTCCCGTATGATGTAGAGTCTGCAGTCCGTAATGCGAAGCTTATGGGAATGCAATATGGCTAGAGGAGTGTGCATGGAATTCATTTGCTTTTCAAAGTAACTTAAAAAATCAAAGACGAAAAAAAAGGGCGCCAAATTTGGCACCCTTTAAAGGCTTATTCGCCTGAGGTTTCATTCAAAATCTTCTTGATGCGCTGGGCAGCATCTTCCAAATGTAACTTGCTCATGCGATCAGTAGTCCTTCCGATAGCAGCGCGGATTTGCGATTGCAAAGTAGCAAGTTCTCCTCTGGCCATGGGGCGGATGTCAGATTGGGAGGCATTGATTTGCGCGCCTGCAAAACCTCTAAATTGAGCTGGAAGTGGGGCTACCGAACCGGTCAATAAGAGTTCAAGCCTCTCGATATGAGCCCGTTGCAGTGCTCTTCGGTGTACATCTATGGTTTTTCCTGTGGCCAGTTCTGTCCAAATCCCTTTTCTAAGGTCATCAAAGAGTTCGGTGATTTTATAGGCTTGGGTTCCATTTAAGGCTTCGTTTTCGATTACCCGACCCAATCGGCCCCATTCCAAAATGCCGTTGAGGGTACCCACTTGAATTCCACGGATGCGCTCTAAAGCTCCAAAATCCTCTGTTCTAGAGATGATGGCCTCGTCCATAAGCCAGCTAGGTGTAGCAAAGAGTTGCTTGTTGATAAACTCTACTGCAGCTATTTGCTTCTCTTTGCTGGTATGGGTGTAGATCGCTTCCCCTTGACCAGAGGATTTGTAAATTTCAGTAACTCCTCCCACGTGGGTGCGTACATGGCCCATGTATCGGTTAAATTGTCCAATCACCTGACCGTACATTTCTTCTAGGTCTTCGTATCCTTTGTAGGGCTTCTCTTTCTCAGCAGTCCATTCCATCAAATTGGGAAGGATGCGCTGTAGATTTTTGATTCCATATTCTGAAGCCGTGATGGCATTGTCTCCCAAATCTTCGGATTGGGTGGTAGGATCGTAGTTATTTCCTTGACGTCCGTAGCGGTACACTGGATCGCCCTTTTTCTCCAAGATCCATTGATCCAGAGTGGCAAGTTCTTCTTCTGGGGTGCTGGCTCCCAAAATAGGTTTGTATCCCCACATGATGGCATACTTATCGTAAGGCCCTACATCAGGCATGAGGCTTACTCCCTTGTCTTCAGGCTGGGCTATATAGTTGAATCGGGCATAGTCCATGATGGAAGGGGCCGTACCAAAGGCTTTGGTAAACTCTGGATCTCTGAGTTTTTCTACCGGATAGGCTACCGAAGAAGCAAAATTGTGAGGTAGACCTAAAGTATGGCCTACTTCATGTGCCGATACAAAGCGGATCAATCTTCCCATGACCTCGTCATCAAATTTTACACTGCGGGCATCTGGGTTGATGGCGGCGGTTTGGATGAAAAACCAGTTTCTAAGCAGATTCATCACGTTGTGATACCATCCAATATCTGATTCGATGATTTCTCCTGAACGAGGATCGGATACGTGCGGACCGTAGGCATTTTGAATATCAGAAGCAAAATACCGGATCACCGAGAATCGAGCGTCTTCAGGGCTCCAACTTGGATCTTCCTCTGGGCTTGGAGCTTCCTTGGCGAGGATGGCATTTTTAAATCCTGCTGCCTCAAAGGCCTTTTGCCAATCCTCAACACCTTGTTTTAGGTAGGGAACCCACTTACTTGGTGTAGCCGGATCGATGTAATACACGATGGGCTTGACAGGCTCTACCAATTCCCCTCTTGCAAATTTCTCTCGGTCTTCTGGTTTTACTTCCAGTCTCCATCGGTCGAGGTACCTGCGGGTGCTTGCTTTTTGTTCGTCTGCCCCATAGTCCACATAGGACCTAGCAAACCAGCCCACCCGCTGATCAGCCAAGCGCTGCATCATGGGTTCTTTAGGAAGAAGTACCATAGAAGCATTCATCTCTAGGGTGATCAAGCCGGTCACGCTATTGGAAGGTGGCTCGGAGGCGGCATAGGTCAAAACATAACGGGCTTCCACATTGATGGGATAGGTATGGATGTGTTGGATGTAGGAACGTTCGTTGTCTAGACGGGTGACCCGGTACTGAGTTCTTCTATTGCGATCTAGTCCAAGGGCTTGGTTGTCTTTGGTAAACAAGTCTGTGGCATCAATTACTGTCCCCGTAGAGTCAGTTTTTCTGGATTTGATTGCAAATTTCTGAAGGATAGGCTCCAAGTTAGAGGCCTCTACCGCCATGGAAATGGGCAAAGAATCAGCAGCAAAATTGTTTAGAGAAACCACTTTGAGCAGGATATCGTCTTGGTTTTTTTCCCATCTTACCATCATGCTGGTGGTATTTTCTCCACCATAGCCGATTCCATCGGCAGTTTTTGCGATGCGTATAACCATCAACATGTCTCTTCCGAGTAGGGAGTCTGGGATTTCGTAAAAATACTTGTCTTCCACTTGGTGGACCTTAAACAATCCTGCCTTGGTTTTGGCTTTGGCCGTGATCACCTCTTTGTAAGGTTTTGGTCCATTGGCTGCAGGTGTAGCTCCTGGTCTAGCAGCTGCAGAGGGAGCTGCTGCAGAAGGTGCAGGATCATTTTTCTTTTTTCTTTGAGCAAAAGAATCCTCTGACTGTACCAGAGCAGCCAGCAGGGCTAGGGCCAGGGTGGTATTCTTAAGCAACTTGTAAATAGGTGAATTCATGATGTTTCTATTTTTTTGCAAAATATACTAACTTCCAAAGGATAGTGTTTGGCCATTCAAATAAGTTATTTTTTGACAGGCGGTCGCATCCTAAATTTAATGGCATTGAATTACAGAAATCAACAGGTACTTATTGTGGGTGGAGGGCTTGCGGGCCTTGTGGCATCGCTCCTTTTGGTTCAAAAGGGATTCCCCGTCACCTTAGTAGAAAAAAAGACATATCCCTTCCATAGGGTATGTGGGGAGTACATTTCCAATGAAGTTGTGGACTTCTTAAAAAGAAATGAGTTATATCCGCTTGGGTTAGACTTGCCACAAATCCGAAAATTTGAGTTTTCAGATACCCAAGGAAAATCCATCACCATGCCTCTAGATTTAGGAGGCTTTGGGATCAGCCGATATGTTTTTGACGAATGGCTTTACCGGCTGGCCATCCGGCAGGGGGTGGAGGTGATTACGGGGGTTCAAGTCACCGACCTTTACTTTAATGCCCAAGAGGACCTCTTCCGAGTAAGTTTGTCTGATTTTCAAGAAAGGCAGGCCTATTATGTCTTAGGGGCATTTGGTAAGCGAAGCAAGTTGGATCAAGTATTGGGAAGAAAATTTTTTGGGCGGCGTAGTCCCTACATTGGAGTCAAATACCATATCCGCACTTCTTGGTCCCGAGAAACGGTTGCCTTGCATAATTTTAATGGAGGCTACTGTGGGATCAATGCCATCGAAGAGGAAAAATTCAACCTTTGCTACCTAGGGAGCAGGGAGCAACTCAGGGAATATGGAAGCATAGAGGAGATGGAAAAGCAAATTCTTTGGAAAAATCCTCTTTTGGAGAGCATTTTTCGAGAAAGTGAATTTCTCTTTGACAAACCTGAAGTCATCAATGAAATCAATTTCGAGCGCAAATTGCCTGTCGAAAACCACCTGCTTATGCTTGGGGATGCCGCAGGGCTAATAACCCCACTGTGTGGCAACGGTATGGCCATGGCCATGCATTCGGCCAAACTTTGCTCCGAAGTATTGGCTCTAGGGGGTACTCGCCAAGAGGTAGAGCAGCGATATACTAGCCTGTGGAATACTCAGTTTTACCAGCGTCTGGGGATAGGCAGAGCGATTCAAGGCCTATTTGGTTCGGGAAGGGGCTCAATTATAGCTAGAAACTTAATCACCCATCTGCCCCCTGTGGCCAGGTTCTTACTCAAAAATACACACGGCCAAGCCTTCTAGTGACTACCCAAAGACTTGTAGGATTTGGGTATTCTCGAGGAAATAATAGATAAAGAAGGCGTTGAGGGAGATGGCAGACAGAAAATTCATTCCCATGGCCCAGCTGTAGGTGGAGAATTTATCCGGCTGGCGAAAAACCAATCCCATCCAAACTAAAAAAAATAGAGCGATGGGAGCCATGGCCGCCCAATAATAGGCAAGAATGTGGGATTGGTTTTTCTCTAGAAAATACCAAGTAAAGGCTGCTGCACCCAGTGCAAAAAAGAGTCCTGAAAAGACAAACGTGCCTTTGGTGCCAAGCAGGATGCTCAAGGTACGATCTCCTCTGCGGGCATCTTCTCGGTGCTGGTATACTTGGGTGAGGGGGTAGTTGCCCCAAAGCAATAGGCTACTCAAAACTCCTGGCACAAGCACGTGAGTTTTGAAGAGTACTTCCCAGCCCAGATTGCTAAGGCCTGCGTAAGTCATGGCAAATGTAAAGTAGCCTTGGAAAAGACCAGCAATGATCCAGCTGATCCAGGGATATTTTTTCAATCGAATGGAGGGGTGGCTATACGCCATACTTACTAATCCGTAGAGGGCCATCATGCTGGCGAAGTGAAGATTGATCCATGCCCCTAAAGCCAATGCTAGGACAAAAAATACAAGAGAAACCCCGTAGAGATCCTTGGTCACTTTTGGGGGTCGTTTTAGGCCTCCAATACTTTCTTCATCCTTATCGAAATAACTGTTGTAGCCGTTGCTGCTGGGGTACAAAAAGAGGTGAAGGCTTAAAAAAACGAGGAGCATGCGCATTTCGTTGTGGTTGGGTGTCAAGGCCAAAGCAAAGAAAAATACAGGCATCAAAAAGAAGGAAAAAGGGATGCGAAGGTGTAAAAAAGTGGATCTAGAAATCATAGCGCACAGGATAGTAAGGCAGTTGGATAATATGCCTTCTTTACGGCTAAATTAGAACTATTTCTGTAACTTGATTTCATGAATTCCAGTATAATTAGTATTGGCCTTTCCAATCCAGGAAAGCCCATTCCTCAGGCGGAAATTTCCCGCTTTATGCAAATGGCTCACCAAGTGAGCCCTGAGGAGGCCAGGAAACTAGATTTTTTGTACCGCAAATCGGGGATTGATTTTCGTTACAGTGTGTTAGAGGATTTTGAAAAAAAAGAATTTAAAGACTTCACTTTTTTCCCCAACAATGCAGCCCTTCTTCCCTTTCCGGGGACTCGAGCGAGGATGGAAGTATTTGAAAGCCAAGCCCCCGTTTTGGCGGAGCTTGCCGCAAAGAAGGCCTTGGAGCAAGCAGGGGTGGCAGGTTCTTCTATTTCACATTTGATTTTAGTTTCCTGCACGGGGATGGTAGCTCCAGGAGTAGAACTGGACCTCATTCGTCGATTGGGGATCCCTAGTGCTGTGGAGCGCTATGCAATTCATTTTATGGGTTGCTACGCAGCATTTACGGGGATAAGGCTTGCTGATCAATTGGTCAAAGCTACTCCTAAGGCCAAGGTCTTGGTAGTTGCGGTGGAACTTTGTACCCTACATTTTCAAAAAGAATTTACCGAAGACAATCTCCTGGCCAATTCCCTTTTTGGGGACGGAGCAGCTGCAGCCTTGGTGACTTCATCTGAGCAGGGATTGCAGATCAAAAATTACTTCAGCGATGTGCTTTGGGAGGGAGAAAAGGACATGGCCTGGAAAATTGGAGACTTTGGATTTGAGATGCGGCTCAGCCAGTACATTCCCGCCCTGCTCAACCAAGGCATTCGGCGATTGCGAGATCTTTTTGAGGAAAAGTTCAATTTTTCACAGATGCAGCACGTGGCCATACATCCTGGAGGCAAGCAGATTTTGCTTCAAGTGCAAGAGGCCTTTGGCTTGTCTCCTGAAGTTAATCAACACGCCTTGGAGGTATTGCGCACCTGTGGCAACATGTCTTCGGTCAGTATTTTATTTGTTTTGGAGCGCATAATGCAGGATTCCAGCATTCAAGGAGATATTCTTGCCTTAGGTTTTGGCCCTGGACTGACTTTAGAAACCACCCACTACGAAAAGCGATGAGTATTTTTTCACAGCGCTCCCGCGAAAAAGAAATCATGGATGACTTGGACTGCTCTGGCCCTGTTTTGGAGCAGACCCTCCGGGAGCTAAAGACCATCAACCGCTGGTTGGGTGGAAATAAAGTAACTACGGAGGGATTGAGTGAGGTGGTACAGCGGTTTCCTCAAGATCAGTACAGTGTGGTAGACTTGGGTTGTGGAGGGGGAGATATGCTCGCTGTGATGCAAGATTGGGCCTTAGAAAAGAAAGTTTCTATGCAGCTGATAGGGGTGGATGCCAATGCAAACATTATAGCCCTTGCCCAGCAGCGACAGCAGCAACTTCAGGGAATCCGTTGGCAAGTAGCCAATGTCTTTGACCCCGCATTCTTTGAAGAGCAGGTGGATATTGCCACCTGCACGCTGTTTACCCATCATTTTACGGACGAAGAACTCGTAGAGCTATTCCAATGCTTGAAGCGAAAGGTGCGGCTAGCCATTGTCATCAATGACCTCCACCGCCATCCCCTGGCCTACTATGCCATCAAATGGCTGACGCGCTGGTTTAGCAAATCTCCCATGGTGCAATACGATGCGGCCTTGTCTGTACTTCGGAGTTTTAGCCGACACGATTGGGAGTCTATTTTCAAAAAGGCTGAACTGAGTGAGGTTCACCTTCGCTGGCGCTGGGCATTCCGTTGGCAGATTTGTGTGTACGTCTAAGGGATTACTTAGTGGGGTTTGGAGCATCCGATTGGCTTTTTTTGGTTTCCTTCTTGGGCTTAGGAGATCGGACGCAGCCCAGGTTATGCGATAAGGAAAGGTCCTGAGGGATAACTCCAAACGATTCGCTGAGGTCCCATGCTGCAGGCTCGGGAGGAAGTGGCTGGGTAGGCTTGTGTTTCATGATAACAGTTCAAGAGTTTCACCAAGACTCGATTTCAGGGCTTGAACTGACTAAAGGTAGAAAAACTAAGGCAAAAAGAATTCCTCTGACCAACTTCTAGCAATTCTTATATTTGCGCATGGATCCATTTGATTTTTTTCCTGAGCAACTGGAACTCAAGCAAAAGGCAAACAAGCGAAGTGTGGCTCAGCTAAGTATCCTTCGTATTTTTTCCTTTTTTGCCTTGGGGGCTACGGTGATTTTGACCCTCTCCGAGCATTGGGGATGGGTCCTTCCTAGCATCATTTGTTTTTTCCTCTTCGTGCGTCTTATCAACCGCTTTAATCACCTCAAGGATCAGGAGCGCATTTATTTGGCTTTGCAGCAACTCGAAATCCAAAAACAGGCACGTCAGGAACGGAAACTCGGAGATTTGGATGGAGGAACTGAATTTGCAGACAAGGAACACCCCTTTGCGGGAGACTTGGATTTGTTTGGTTCCCACTCCCTATTCCAGCTTCTCAATCACTGCACCTCAGCGGGTGGAAAACAGCAACTCGCTACCCTCCTGAAGTCTGCGGTCGACCCGAAAGCAGCCCAGCAACGTAGGGAAGCAGCAGCTGAACTCCAACAAATGCCCGATTTCTTGCGCGCCATGGAGGCCATTGGAATCGCCTTCCCCCAAGGAAAGGTGGGGCCTTGGAAGCAGTGGCTGGAGCAAAAAGAAACCCAACCTAATCTCCTCCATTGGCTCCTTGCTATCTTAGGGCCTTTAGGAGGGATAATGACCCTCTTTTTGACTACCCAAGGGATCCTTCCCCAAGCCTTTTTGGGTTTTTGGTTTCTTGTCGGAATAGTGTTTCTCGCGATGGTATTCTTGCCCCTCAAACGTGCTGCAGAAGCCATTCCTGTGGCTTCTCACCTAAATTCCTTGCGTTTGAGAGCCGCACAAATTGAGACCAATTCCTTCCAATCGGATCTTCTAAATGCAGAGCAGGCTCGTCTTCAAGTAGGTAGCAGCCCGGCGTCGAAGCAACTGCAAGAACTGGATCGTCTAGGCCTTTGGACCCAAAACCGACTTAACCTGCTTTACCTTCCCATTAACCTGCTGTTTTGGACTGATTTTATCCTTTTTCTCTGGCTTGCTGCCTGGAAAAAGCGGGTCAGCAATGCGCTCTCCCATCTGCCCGAAACTCTTGAAAGCTGGGAGGTCTGGGTGTCCCTAGGAAGTTTTGAAATGGAGGTCGGTCATGCGGGAATTCCCGTCTGGACTCAGGAACTTATCCTTGAAGCCGAAAATGTTTCCCATCCCCTGCTGCTTCCATCCAAAGCAGTGGCCAACTCGCTGTTTTTGAATAAGGATCGTAAGTTAGTGCTGCTTACTGGATCCAATATGAGTGGAAAAACTACCTTTATGCGCACCCTTGGGATCAATGCCGTCCTGCTTAACCTGGGTCTCCGCCCCTTTGCAGATCGCATGACGCTAGGCCCCCTGCAACTCTTTACCAGCATGCGCAATACCGACAACCTTGGGGAGAGCGTGAGTTCTTTCTATGCCGAACTTTCACGCATCCGTACGCTATTGCAGCGTTTGGATCAGGGAAAACCCATCTTTTTTCTCCTTGACGAAATTTTGAAAGGAACCAATACCCAAGATCGGATTTCTGGTTCCGAGGCCTTGATTGCCCAGCTTTTACTTTCTCAAGGACTTGGACTCATCAGTACGCACGACATAGAATTGGCCGCTTTGGGATCTCAAGAGGCGCGAGTTCAGAATTTTTCCTTTCACTCCGAAATCCAAGATCAGGAGATCCTGTTTGATTACCGCTTGAAAGAAGGGGCTTGCCCGAGCTTCAATGCCCACAAGCTGATGGAATTGATGGGAATCAAGTTTGAAAGCAAATAAATACTCCTAAGGCTTCGCAATTAAGGAATATTTTTGGGCTTGAATCAGAGGCATTCCCAAGAGGATATTCAATTTATTCTCTTTTTATCCCTTACTTTTGCCAGAGATATGGGCCATTCGAATCCACAACAAATCTTAGGAGTACTTGGAGGAGGGCAGCTAGGCCGCATGCTCATTCAATCCGCCATCTCCTACAACCAAGACATCCACATCTTGGATCCAGATTTCAATGCGCCTTGCAAAGACATTGCTCAAAAATTTGTACAAGGCTCATTGAAGGATTTTGATCAGGTCTATGCCTTTGGGCAGCACTGTGACGTGATCACCGTAGAGATTGAAGCGGTCAATACGGAGGCTCTTCAAAAATTGGCTGACGAAGGTAAAAAAGTATATCCCCAGCCCCATCTTCTGGCCTTGATTCAAGACAAGCGCAAGCAAAAGCAGTTTTACTTTGAACACGGTATTCCTACTGCTGAATTTATCCTGACAGAAAACAAGGCCGAGGTCATTGCAAATGCCTCCTTTTTGCCAGCAGTCAACAAACTGGGAAAGGAAGGCTACGACGGAAGAGGAGTACAAGTATTGCGAACAGCAGCAGATTTGGACTTAGCTTTTGATGCTCCAGGGCTTATGGAAAAGTTGATCGACTTTGAAAAAGAAATTGCCGTCACCGTAGCTCGCAACGAGCGAGGGGAAGTGGTGGCTTATCCCGCCGTAGAATGCGCCTTTCATCCTACGGCCAACTTGGTGCAGTTTTTATTTGCGCCAGCGGACATTTCCCCCGAAATCCAACATAAGGCGCAAGAAATAGCCAAGGAACTCATCTTGAAGTTGGACCTGGTAGGCATTCTAGCCGTCGAACTTTTTGTCACTCGCAGTGGCGAGGTGCTGGTCAATGAAATAGCCCCCCGTCCTCACAATAGCGGCCACCATACCATCGAAGCCAACTTTACCTCCCAGTTTGAGCAGCACCTTCGTGCCGTGATGAACTGGCCGCTAGGAGATCCCAACTTGCGTTGTCCGGCAGCTATGATCAACTTGCTAGGCGAACCTGGTCACGAAGGCCCAGTGTACCTAGAGGGAATGGAGGAGGCCATGGCAGAACAAGGCATTTACATCCACTTGTATGGAAAAAAGGTAACCAAGCCCTTTCGTAAGATGGGCCACGTCACCCTCTTGGGGGAAGATATTCAAGAGGTAAAAGCCAAAGCACAACGAATAAAGGAACTCATTAAAATCAAATCACAACCATGAAACCACAGGTAGGAATAATTATGGGAAGTCAATCGGATCTTCCTGTCATGGCAGAGGCTGCTCAATTTCTCGAAGAGCTTGGGATTGCTTATGAACTTACCGTTGTCAGTGCCCATCGCACGCCGAAGCGCATGATAGACTATGCAGAGTCAGCTCGAGACCGTGGAATCAAAGTAATAGTGGCAGGGGCTGGCGGAGCCGCTCACCTTCCAGGGATGGTGGCCTCACTTACCAGCCTTCCTGTAATCGGTGTGCCAGTGCACAGTTCCAATTCCATTGATGGTTGGGACAGCATCCTATCCATTTTACAGATGCCGAGTGGAATTCCCGTAGCCACGGTAGCCTTGAATGGGGGAAAAAATGCAGGAATTTTGGCCGCTTCTATCCTTGGCGCTTACGATGCTGCTGTGGGGAAGAAGATGGATGAATTTAAAAAAGGACTTCGTGAGAAAGTGGAGGAATCTGCTGCGCAGTTGGAAGAAAAGGGCTGGAAAGGTGCCTTAAAAAAAATAAATTACCATTCCATCTAATGAACTGGAATAAGCCTGTCAAATTTAAAGTTGGAGAGGTAGACTGGGAAATGCCCTTGTCTACGCTAATTGTTCTGCTTGCGGTAACCCTTGTCCTGATGCTTGCTGGGGGCTGGTTGGGGTACCAATTTGGATCGGGTAGTTAACCTGAGTTAGTGAACAAAAAAATGAGGCTGTCTCTTTTCGGGACAGCCTCTTCTTTTTTATTTTTTGTTGTTTGCTTTCTTCATGGGATTATCTCCTTGAGATGCTCCTCGAACTCCCCCACCTCCTTTGAACAATTCAAATCGGGTAGGTAGGTGTTTTCTAGGCCAGTAGTTGCTGCTCTCGTCAATATCGGCCGTTTCGCGCTTAGGATCCAAGACAAATCGTACTACTTCCTTTTCTTTTGCAAAGACTTTGGTGACATGAGATTCACTTTTTCTCCAAATTTCTGCTGGAATGTATTCGGTCTCTGAAGTGCCGTCGGCATAGTGAAATTCTACAATAAGTGGCATCACCAAGCCGCCAACATTTCGGAATGTCATTTCATAAAAGTTCATGTTGCTATTCAACAGACTCTTTTCCTTCTCAGAAAGGCTAGCTAGGAAGTTTTTATAGGCCGTCTCATCTTCTGGAGTCACGCTAAATGGATTGTAACTGTTGTAAAAATCCCGAGTCGCCGGGTCGGCTTCTACTACGGTAGTGGGGACGTCTTTCGCATTCAATTCCTTGGACACATACGTTTCTTCTAGCTGCGCTTTCGCTTTGGCATCAGCCTTTTTCTGGGCGGGAGTTCGGTTGTCTATTTTGTACCAGGCCACGTTTTCAATGGAGATGTCTACGGGTTCTGTACCATAGAACCAACCCCTCCAGAACCAATCCAAATCTACTGCCGAGGCATCTTCCAAGGTTCGGAATAGGTCGTCAGGAGTAGGGTGTTTAAACATCCATCTTTTGGAATATTCTTTGAATGCAAAATCAAACAAGTCTCTGCCCATTACCGTCTCGCGGAGGATATTTAAGGCAGTGGCAGGCTTGGCATAGGCATTGGGGCCAAATTGGATGATGTTTTCCGAGTTGGTCATGATCGGCTCGAGCAAGTGTTTCTCACTTCTCATGTAAGGCACAATTTTGTGTGCAGGTCCACGTCGAGAGGGATAGTTTCTGTCCCACTCTTGTTCGGCCATAAACTGCATGAAGGTATTCAAGCCTTCATCCATCCAGGTCCACTGTCTCTCGTCAGAATTGACAATCATGGGGAAGTAATTGTGTCCTACCTCGTGAATAATCACGGAGATCATGCCGTATTTGATAGCATCCGAATACGTACCGTCAGCATCTGGACGGCCGTAGTTGAAGCAAATCATGGGATATTCCATGCCATTGCTTGCCTCTACAGAAATCGCAGTAGGATAGGGGTAATCAAAGCTGTGAGAGGAATAAGACTTAAGGGTATGCGCAACCACCCGCGTGGAGTATTGCTCCCAAAGGGGATTGGCTTCTTTGGCATAGTAGGACATGGCCATGACGTCATTACCCCCTTGCTTCACTGCCATCGCATCCCAGATAAACTTGCGGGAAGAGGTCCACGCAAAATCGCGAACATTTTCGGCCTTGAAGATCCAAGTCTTTTTATCGCTTGACTTTTTCTTTTCCAAAGCCTCTGCTTCGGATTGGGTTCGGATGATTACTGGTGCATCGTAAGTCTGTTTGGCCTTATTCCATCGCTGAAGTTCGGTGGCAGAAAGTACCTGTTCCGGATTCTGAAGCACCCCGGTAGCGCCCACCATATGGTCAGCAGGTACCGTGATGCGAACTTCGTAGTCACCGAAAGTGAGCGCAAATTCTCCTTGACCTAGAAACTGTTTGTTTTGCCAGCCTTGAAAGTCGGAATAGACAGCCATGCGAGGAAACCACTCTGACATGGTGTAGAGGTAATTACCATCTTTGGGGAAATACTCGTATCCAGGACGGCCTCCAATAAATCCCACGCGGTCGGTAATATTGAAGCTCCACGCTATACTGAATTTTACGCTTTCACCTGCTGGCAGGGGTTTGGGAAGGTCGATGCGCATCATGGTCTTATTGATAGCCACATGTAGAGGTTGGCCAGAATCGTCAGTGATCGAGTGGATCTTTACATCGTAATCCTCGGAATGCCATAGTATACCTTCCAAGGTTCGAAGCGACATTCCTGGTTCTATGCTTGATTCGGTTACCTTGGGCGTATCGGAATCTTTTCCTCTGTTGTTTTGGTCAAGTTGTAGCCAAAGGTAGGTCAAGGCGTCAGGAGAATTGTTGATGTAGGTAACGGTCTCCTTGCCCTTGATGGACTGGTTGGCATCGTCCAGCTCCACGTCGATGACGTAGTTAGCTTGCTGCTGCCAATACAGGTGTCCTGGAGCACCAGAAGCGGTACGGTATACGTTGGGGGTACGGAGTAGGGGCCCCAATTGCTCAAAGCGAATTCCGTGATTTTGCTCGGTATGCTGGGCAAAAGAAGGAGATACCCCAAGGCAAATGGCCGAAAAGAGGACGATTAACTTTTTCATCGAATGGTAGATAAAGGGAGTAATTTACTAAGATGATAATTTTAAGAATTCAGGAAAAGGAAAATCAAGAAAGCTTAGCTACCAAAATTTGGTTTGAAGCATCAGCATGCAGGCTACCCCGAGAACAAAGGCAGACAGGATTAAGGTCCATTCCTTGCGGTTCATTCCGGCTAGATGGACGAGTGAGGTGATGAGCAAGAATGCGGCTACGATGACGATTTGCCCAACTTCAAGTCCCACATTAAATGCCAATAGAGGCTGCCAAATGGAGGCTTCCTTACCGAGTAAGGAACGGAGGTAATTGGAAAATCCCAGTCCATGGATTAATCCAAAGAAGAGGGCAAGCAGGTAGTTCAATTGGATTCCCTTTCCCGAATTGGGCTTGGGTTTGATCAGGGTAATCAATGCCGTGAGGGCAATGGTTATAGGAATGAGAAATTCTATGACTTCCGAGCGAATCTCTATGATTTTGAATGTTGCTAAGGCTAGGGTTAAGGAATGGCCCAGTGTAAATGCGGTGACCAAGAGTAAAATCTTTACCCAGTCTCTAGCTACAAAAACAGCGCATAGCACTACAATAAATAGAATATGATCAAATCCATTGAGATCCAATATGTGCTGAATTCCCAGCTTAAAATAAAGTTCGAATGAAGACATATTCGTAGAAATACTTCGAAAAGAAATAATTTAGATTCAATATTACAGGATAATTCTCATAAACGGCACAAGAAGCACATCAAATGCACCTAGGCTTACTCTCTTTGACCTTTTGGACCTGGCTATCCCTTGTACATCCTTTTTACATTTCTCTTACGGAAATGAGATACAATGCTGGGTCAAAAAAAATGGAGATTGCTCAGAAAATTTTTTGGGATGACCTGGAGGTAGCTTTAAGTAAGGAGGCTGGAGTTTCGGTAGATTTCCTTCGTCCCAAGGACAAAGCCAAATTGGAAAGTCAAGTCAAAAACTACTTGCTTGAGCATACCCAGGTGTGGATCAATGGTAAGTTGGTCGCAATCAACTACCTAGGATATGAAGTAGAGGAAGATGCTGCCTGGTTTTATTTGGAATCGGCTGTTACTTCCATCCCCAAAACTGTGGAGGTGCGAAGTACCTTATTGCTCCGAGATTTTGACGGGCAGCAAAACATCGTGCACGTATATGTCAACTCCAAGTCTCCCAAGAGTCTATTGCTTGGGGAAGGGAAGGAGAAGGGGAAGGTTGAGTTTTAGAAGGATCTTTGTACGAAGTATCAAGTATCAAGTATCAAGTATCAAGTATCAAGTATCAAGTATCAAGTAGTTTCTTGAAGGAGCAGAGTTCAGGTACTGATTAGAATTCCTGCTTCAAAATTCACCACTCGGCGTTAGACATTCGACATTAGTTCTCAATCCGTATTTCGCCTGCCTACCGCAGGCAGGTACCTCGTAATTCGTACTTTCCTCCCTACTTTGTACTTGGTACTTTGTACATTGTACAATTTGGTTACTTACAGTTTCTCAAATACCTTTCTAAAGCTTGTTGCTTCAGTGATGCGCCCATGCAATTCGGAGATGGCTATGCGCTCCTGCTCCATGCTGTCGCGGTGACGGATGGTGACCATATCGTCTTCCAAGGTCTGGTGATCTACCGCGATACAGAAAGGTGTACCAATCAGGTCTTGGCGGGCGTAGCGCTTGCCAATGGATCCAGAATCTTCGTAGATGATGTTGAAATCGTACTTGAGTAATTCCACGATCTCTTGTCCTTTTTCAGGTAAGCCATCTTTTTTGATGATGGGAAG
>JAJTDZ010000016.1 GCA_021298245.1 Algoriphagus sp.
ATTGGAGACTTGGTCACCGAAAGTATGAAAGGTGAGAATTGGGGTATATTTCTTCCATTTTTATTGGCCTTTGGGCTAAAATTTGCTCAAGGTTCGACTACAGTGGCCATAATCACCACAGCCTCCATCGTGGCCCCACTTATGGGTCCATTAGGATTAGATTCAGAGGTAATGAAAGTATTCACCACCATTGCCATAGGCTCTGGAGCCTTAGGGATTTCCCATGCCAATGATTCTGCCTTTTGGGTCGTCACCCAACTTTCTGGGATGAGTACCAAGCAAGGCAATCTTTCCCACAGTTTGGGTACCTTAATCGCTTCTACCACCTGCATGGCAATCGTCTACGGTTTGAGCTTGGTACTGAGCTAGCTAAGGGATCTTGGCTTATACCTTCTGATGTTCCTCGTCCTACTACGAATAAATTCTAAGTTTTCCCGAATAGATTCCTTATAAGAACTCCCACACACTGCGGTAGCTGCCTTTTTCTTCTACGTAACGAATCAGTTGATCAAAAAATGGATCTTGGGCTAGGGTACTGCTGTCACCAACCACAATCAGCTTGCGCTTGGCTCTAGTAAGGGCCACATTCATCCTTCTTTTATCTGCCAAAAAACCGATTTCACCCCGAGGATTGGAGCGGGTCATGGAGATCAGCATAAGGTCTCGCTCTTGCCCTTGAAATCCATCCACGGTGTCGATGGTCATCAAATCGGCAAAAGCCCTCAAATTAGGAAATGCATAGGTCTCAAAAATCAAATGCCTCAATTGTCTGACTTGAGCTGAATAGGGGGCAATGAGACCTACAGTTATCCCCATTTCTTTACATCTGCTCAAACCGATCCTCACGATAACTTCATTGAGGTAGCGACAGGCAAGCTGGGCCTCTTCTGGATTGAAGGTACTCAAAGTTTCCACTTCCACTTGTTCAGCAAATCCAGATCCCGAGGTATCTATCCATTCAAAAACGACTTCCTCCCCAGAAAATGGATGCTCTTTTGTATTTGCTGCAGCTTGCAACCTGCCGTGATAAAAATGCTCGTTGGAAAATCCCATAATCACCTCGGGCATGCGGTACTGAACCTGCAGCAGGTGCGCTGCTTCGGGCTGACGATGAATAAGCTTTTCAAAAAGGGTAGTAGATAATCCTTGGCGCGAAGCATCTTGGGATTTGATCGTGGGAGGCAACTGGCAATGGTCTCCTGCAAAAACTACTTTTTTAGCCTTTAATATAGGAATCCACGTAGCAGCCTCTAGTCCTTGGGCCGCTTCATCAATAAAAACTACGTCAAAAATCATTCCTTTCAAATGATGTGAGCTAGCTCCCACTAAGGTAGAAGCAAAAACCAATGTCTTTTGATATACATCCGCTCGAATATATTCCTCAAGCTGCTCTGCAGCTTCCCGGATTCTACTGACCTCTTGGTACATGCGCTTTCGCTGAGCCCGCTCCTCTGGACCAAAATTTCTTTTGTATTGCTTGGCCAAGTGGAGGTAGGATTCGGTCTCCTTTCGCAGCTTTTTTAAATCTTTGTAACTATCGTGCAAGCTAATCTTGGCATCCAGTGTTTGGTGTAAAATTTTCTCTTCCACCCGTGCAGGATGTCCAATTCTGAGGGTAGAAATACCTCGGTCTACCAATTTTTCCACCAGTAAATCTACGGCCATGTTGCTGGGGGCACAGACCAAAATGCGCTGCTGCGCAGCTAGAGCAGCTTCAATACCAGCAATCATGGTGGTGGTCTTTCCAGTTCCGGGAGGACCATGAACTACGGCTACATCCAAAGCAGATGCGATCTTGGCACAAGCTTCTTGCTGGGAAAAATTCAATCCTGGCCAGGAAGTATATGGAGATTCTTTCCAACTCGGACGCTGCTGCCCACACAAAATATCCCTCAAACGCAGGAGCTGAGGCGTCTCTGCCGCAATCACCTTTTTGAGCGCTAATTCCATCTCTCGGTAACTGGCCTCGTCAAAAAGTAAATCCACTCCAAGCTTCCCCGAATCCATCCAATCGGGCACCTCATCCATGGGGAGGGTTACCACCAAGCTCTCCTTTTTGGCCACATTGACTACCCCATGAATCCGAAATTCTGTACCCTGAAATCCCTCTTGGGTAGAAAAAAAAGATACCGACTTGCCTGAAGAAAAAGCAGAAGGATAGTTGGTATCTGTACGCTCTACTTCGATCAGTAGCCTTTCCCCCATCCCAATTTTGGTTTTCTTGATCACGACGGGATGCCAAGTGATTCCCTCTTTCTTTTTTTCCGACAGGGTCGCATGAAGAAATTTCTTCTTGTATAGCGCTAGGTCTTCTTGCCACTCTAGTTTGAGAAGTTTGAGGCCTAGTTTAAGTTCATCGAGAAATTTATCCATGAATTGATGTACTTTAAGGGTACAAACTACGGAAACGTTTTTGGGTTTTCCCTTTCTTTATTTAGTTATGAATTTTCTTGCCCATGCCTACCTTTCTTTTGGTGAAGAAGAAGTGTTGATTGGCAACTTTATTGGAGATTTTGTGAAAGGGAGTGAAATGAAAAAATTTCCAATACTAGTGCAGGCAGGTATTTCCTTGCATCGACACATCGACACCTACACGGATAGTCATCCCCTGGTAAAAGAATTGCAGAATCACTTGAGACCCCAACATAGACTTTATTCCCGAGTGATCAGCGATATGTACTTTGATTACTTTTTAGCTAAAAATTGGAACAAGTACTCGCACATTCATCTAAAGGACTTTAGTCAGCATACCTATAGCCTCTTGGCGCAAGCCAATTTACCTCTACCAGAATCTTTCCATAGGATGCTGTATTGGATGAAACATCAAGATTGGCTGTATGCCTACCGAACCCACGATGGACTTCAAGCGGCTTTGGATGGCTTGAGTCGAAGAGCTAGATTTGATTCCAAAATGGAACAGGCTTCCCTACTCCTTCAAAAAAAAGAAGAGGAATTTGAGTTAATTTTTTTCGAATTTTTCAAGGATTTGGAGACTTTTGCCCAAGTAACGCTTACACAACTACGCTTAAAGGATGATTGTACTTAAACCCAAACTTTCCACCTACCTCTCCCTCGGCTTAATTTTGATTATTCTTATGCTTGGTTTGGTATTGATCTTACGAGATTTCGCCTACGATAGAAGTTTTGATCTCTGGTTTTACCTGCTTTCTTCTTCCCTACTTACCTTGGTCATGCTGATGCTGCTCATCAAAATGATGGCAGGATGGAGATTTATTTTTGCTGGGAAAGACCATATCCTCATCAAACTTCCCCTGAGAGGAAGTACCAGAACCTATGGGGTAAATCAAATTTTAGCTTGGGAAGAAGAGACCGTACTAGCTAATAAGCGGGAGTTCAAACAAGTTACCCTTGTTTTTCAGGACCACCAATCCATCACCGCTTCTAATCACGAGCACCAAGCCTATAGCGAATTTGTAGCTTACCTCCAGAAAAAGGCAGCCAAACAAGCCGTAAAAAAGAAAAAATAACCTCCTCCTCTAAAGTTGTTTAGCAATTTTTTTTAGCCCGGAGATTTTCGTTGGAGCAAATAAAAACTCCAATATGCTGACCCAAACTCCTATTCCCACTCGATGGTGGCAGGGGGTTTTGAAGAAATATCATACACTACCCTATTTACCCCTTTTACTCGATTGATGATGTCGTTGGACATCTTGGCAAGGAACTCATAAGGCAAGTGAATCCAGTCTGCCGTCATGCCATCCACCGAACCTACGGCACGCAGGGCAACTACCCGCTCGTAGGTGCGCTCATCTCCCATAACTCCTACGGATTGAATGGGTAGTAAGATTGCTCCTGCCTGCCATACCTGATCGTACAAACCATGCTCCTTCAAACCTTGGATAAAGATGTAATCTACTTCCTGCAGGGTCTTCACTTTATCTTCGGTAATGTCTCCTAAAATTCGAATAGCTAAACCTGGACCAGGAAAGGGATGCCTACCGATGATGCTTTCGGGGAGATGCAGCGCTCTTCCTACTTCCCTGACCTCGTCTTTGAAAAGCGTATTTAGAGGTTCCACTACGGACAATTTCATAAAATCAGGCAATCCCCCTACATTGTGGTGAGACTTGATGGTAGCCGAGGGGCCCTTAACAGATACTGACTCGATGACATCGGGATATATAGTGCCTTGTCCGAGCCATTTGACACCCTCTATTTTATGGGCCTCGTCGTCAAAAACTTCAATAAACACCCTTCCAATGGCTTTTCTTTTGGCTTCAGGATCGGTAAGTCCTTCTAGAGCATGATAAAATCTTTGTTTGGCATCCACCCCAATGACATTCAAGCCCAGGTGCTTGTAAGATTCTAAGACTTCTTCAAATTCATTTTTTCTTAACAAGCCATTATCAACAAACACGCAGGTAAGTTGATCGCCTATAGCCCTATGAATCAAGGTAGCTGCCACGGAGGAATCCACACCTCCCGAAAGTCCCATGACTACTTTTTCAGACCCGATTTTGCTTTTCAAAACGGCGACGGAAGAATCGATAAAGGTATCTGAAGTCCAATCCTGCTTACAGCCACAAATACCTACTACAAAGTTACGAAGCAAATTTTTTCCTTCTAGGGAGTGTGTTACTTCCGGGTGAAATTGAATTCCGTAAGTTTCTTCCTTCTGAATCTTAAATGCCGCCACCCGAACTGACGCAGTACTTGCAATAACCTCAAAACCTTGGGGTACTTCTTTGATGGTGTCTCCATGAGACATCCAGACCTGGGAACCGTGCGTCATTTCGCGGAGCAGGTCTTGATGCAAATCCATCTGATCTAGGTTGGCTCTTCCGTATTCTCGTATGGTAGAAGGCAATACTTCTCCCCCATATTTGCTGGCTAAAAGTTGTGCTCCATAACATACCCCCAATAGAGGTAATTTACCACGAAATTGATCCGTATCTACATCAGGTGCTCCTTCCTCGCGCACCGAACAGGGAGATCCAGACAAGATCACTCCTTTGATATCGGAATGGAGCGCAGGAACTTTATTGAAGGGATGAATTTCGCAGTATACGTTGAGTTCCCGTACTCTTCTTGCGATGAGTTGGGTGTACTGAGAACCAAAATCTAGGATAAGGATTTGATCGGCCATGCGCAAAGGTAACAAGTGTGCCTCGCTTGCTAAAACCTGAAAGAGAAATTTTAGAAAAAGAGGAATTATGGAAGGAAAGCTAATTGAGTAATCGAGTAGCTACCTACACCGAAGAACAGGGCATGGTAGGAGATACATAAGAAATTATTCTTTCTCTTCCTCTCCAAAAAGTGTTTGCAGGGCTACTGCATCGATGTGTTTTTCTTCCTGCAGAAATTTTTCAAAACTATCCGTACTCCCATGGGTAAGATAAACTCTTTCAGCCCGAGTGGCCTCTATAGCAGCTAGTAAACCTTTCCAATCCGCATGGTCAGATAGCACAAAACCCCTATCCACCGACCTTCGCCTTCGGACCCCACGGACCTGCATCCAACCGGAGCAGTTACCTGTCCGGTACGGAGCAAATTTGCTCATCCACGGGGTTCCCATGGCAGCAGGTGGGGCCAAAATGAGCGCTCCTTGGTATCTAGATTTTGCAATTTCTTGACCTACCTTGGGAACATTCCTCAGAGGAAGTCCATTGGCTATGAGGGCCTGGTTGGTTGACCAAATCGATCCATGTACAAAAATTTCCCCTTGCTCTGGATCCAAATGCTGCAAAATACGCTGTGCTTTGCCCAAGGAATAGGCAAATATGATGGTATTGAATCCTTGGGATGCATTGGATTTCCACCAAGCATTGATTTCATCAAATACCTTGGATTGAGGCTCCCAACTGTAAATGGGAAGTCCAAAGGTACATTCGGACACAAACTCATGGCATTTGATAGGTTCAAATGGGGTAGATATTCCATCTTCCTCCACTTTGTAATCTCCACTCACTACAGCAACCTTTCCTTGGTATTCCAACCGGACCTGTGCCGATCCGGGAATATGCCCTGCAGGATGAAGGGAAAGTTGTACCCCCTGGAGTTGAATCCCTTCTCCATACGCAAGCGTTTGGATAGAAATGTCTGATCCAAGTCTTAGCTTCATGACTTCCTTAGATTGCTCATGAGCCAGGTAATGGGTCATGCCCCTTCGGGCATGGTCTGCATGGGCATGGGTGATCACGGCCTTATCAACAGGCCTCCAAGGATCTATAAATATCCCTGCTGGTGGACAAAAAAGACCATGATCGGTAAGTTCTAAAAGCTTCATTTCCTACGCATTTCCATCTATCGAAAGGAAGATATGCTAAATTTCTTCAGGAAAAATCCCTGGCTTGGCATAAGACCAGCGGGCTATTTTTTTTCCTCTATGGTATTCGTCTAGTCCCGATACAGAGACGGTCTCCAATGCATTCAAGTCCAAGGACCCGTCGGACCTAAGCCCGTGTTCGGCAACAAACACATGATTAATTTGAGCAATTGCCAAAACGGTTTGATTTACCTCCAAGGTCTGGGACTGAACTAGGGAGCAAGCGAGCTGAACAGGACTCCCTGATACAAAGGGAGCCGGCCAATCGGCCTTGTATTCTTCAACTAATCCAGTACCCTCAAACTCACTACCCTCCCAACGGCCTGAAGACCAATGGGCCTGGACATGCCAATCGGGTAGAACATGATTTAAGGTAAACACATGGGTGTCAAGAATATTTTCCAAGCTATCTCTTTTCACGCTATGAGGCCTAAAAAGAACCCCTATCAATGGCGGAGAAGCACCTATATGCATGACTTGGGAAAAAACAGCAAGATTAGTTACTCCAAGCTTGCTTTTGGTACCCATCAAGTGCAAGGGTTTGTACCCAGGCAAGGCATTGATTAAATTTTTCCTATAGGTAGGATCAAGTGTGGAGATTTGCTCAAAATCAAAATGGCGCATTAACTCAAGATGGCCTCTTCCAAGGTATCACAGTAGGCAATGTCCAATTGATCAATGATATGATCAGGGTGGTGGGCCAAAATTTGCTCCTTGGCTACCTGTACCATTTTTTCAAACCACTTTTCTGCCGGAAGAATTTTTCGGTGGGTTTTTACCCCATGAGCCAACATTTCCCTTTTCCAATGGATAAAATACCACTCCATGGTAGGCTGGTGAAACGCTCGAAGGGCACGTTTGTCAAAAATAAATTTTTCAAACCCTCCTTGCTTGACCAAATCTCCGATCTCACCAAAGATATCTTTAAAGTCTTCGATGGGAACGTAATCGGTAAGCAATTCGCAAATGACTATTTTCTTATTTCTATCTACCCAAACTCTGGCATAGCGCTGCTCAAAGGCTACATCAAAGTCCATGATTCCAGAAGTCTGCAAAATTTCGTTCATGGCTAGCTAAGGTGTGATTAATAAATTGAGTTCCTGTTTTTTGAAGCTACTTGAGATACCTCCTCTTTTACTTCGGTTAATCGGATTTCTAAATTGGAGGCATATTCCAAGGTAGTTCGCATCATCTCTTGCTGAGAATTAATTTGTTCCTTGAGTCGAAGAAGTTCTTGATTGACTTCTGCCAATTGCTGTTCATAATGCGACTTAAGCCTTTCCTTCTCGAGTTGAACCTTTCTCAATTCCTCTTTGAAGAGCAGAAATGATTCAGGGGGTGTCTTCATATTCACAATGCTTTCTTCTCGGGACCATACCCGCTGATAAGACTAAATAGTATGCAAAATTGTTTAAATTATTTTAAATGTGACAACCCCCCATCCACATGCAAAATTTGCCCAGTAATCCAAGAAGACTGAGGAGATAGCAAAAATAGGGCTACCTCTGCCCCATCTGAAGGGGTACCTACCCTGCCTAAGGGGTGTCTTTTGTCAGAGGCCTCTTTTTTTTCAGGACTCGAAAGCAAGGTGGAAGCAAGAGGAGTATCGGTGAGGGAAGGAGCTATGGCGTTTACCCTAATTTTATTTGGCGCCCATTCGGCAGCCAAGGATCGTGTCAATCCTTCTATGGCTCCTTTGGCAGAAGCGATACTGGCATGAAATCCCATGCCTGTCTGTACCGCAACAGTGCTAAAAAGTACTACCGAGGGGGAAGAGGATTGTTTTAAACCTTTAAAACAGGCTTGAAGCACCCTGACGGCTCCATAAAAATTGACCTGCATCTCACGATCAAAATCTTCTACAGCCAATCTATGGAAAGGCTTAAGTTGTATGGTTCCCGGACAATAGACCAAGCCGTCTATCACCTCTGGAATTCCTGGTATTTCAGCAAAATCAACACTGGTATCCAGCATGGTGGTTCCTTGTCCACTTTTAGAATACAAAAATAAATTTGCGCCAGCCTGACTTAATCCCAACGCGATAGCCTTTCCTATCCCAGAGTTTCCTCCTATAAGTACTATGTTCTTTCCCCTCATCATGAATCGTTTTTAGCTTAAATCAATAAAGTGACGATTTGTTTTTGTTGCTTACAAAAAAAAGCCCTACGCTAGGGTAGGGCTTGGAGTTGGTTTAGTTTACTTCCTTGTATTTGTGAGACTTACGCTTTTAAAGCTGCTAAAATCTATTTTTTCAGACTTAGGTATTTTAAAAATTCTGTTCGACTTTGTTCGTCTATCTCAAATTTCCCCGAGTAGAAAGAGGTCACTGTAGAACTGTTGGTATCGTTGACCCCGCGAGAACTAACACACATGTGGTACGCATCCATGATCACGGCTACATCTTCGGTTCCCAATACTTCTTTAAGTTCATTTCCGATTTGCATGGTCAATCGCTCTTGCACCTGCGGACGCTTGGAAAAGTACTGAACGATTCTATTAATTTTTGAAAGACCTATCACATTCCCGTTAGAAATGTAGGCAACATGAGCTTTTCCATATATGGGCACAAAGTGATGCTCGCAATGAGAATGAAATGTTATGTCTTTCTCTACCAACATTTCTTGGTATTTGTATTTGTTTTCAAAGAGTTTGGGAACAGGCTTATTTTTAGGATTAAGACCGGAAAACACTTCCTTTACATACATTTTTGCCACTCGATGGGGAGTGCCACGAAGGCTGTCATCACTTAGGTCAAGACCTAGGATGTGCATGATTTCTTTGAAATGCTTTTCAATCAGCTCAATTTTGAGCTCATCATCCATGACAAAGGCATCGTCCCGCAAAGGGGTCTGAAGGGAAGTGCCAACATGCTCTTCACCTAATTCATCAAAAGAGGCCCGGGTCAAATTAATTCCCATCGTATTCAACAAAGTTTCTTTCTGTTTCATAAAGTCGTACGATTAAATCGTAATTCCGATCAATTTTTTCTCTCAAAATTTTCCAAATCACTACTGCAATGTTTTCTGCAGAAGGTATGAGAGACTTAAATTCTTCGGTATCTAGGTTAAGGTTTTTGTGGTCAAATTTTGACAATACCTGCTCTTTTATCAAATCACTGAGCACCTTCATGTCATATACGTACCCTGTCTCTGGATTCACTTCCCCCTTGAGCTGCACGATCAACTCGTAATTATGTCCGTGGTAATTGGGATTGTTACATTTTCCAAAAACCGCATCGTTTTTTTCATCAGTCCAGGCTGGATTAAACAAACGGTGTGCGGCATTAAAATGTTCCTTGCGAAAAACAGCTACTTTCATTAGGGTAAGAACCAGAAATTTAAATTTTTTGTTTAATAATTAATAGTTATTTCTTAAACAAAATACCAAATCCCTGCAGGTCAATCACTTAATTTATCAGTTGGTCACGAAAGTAGGCATAATCCCTGCCACCCCAAAACAAAATGAACTACCTTTTTTACGAAATAAAGTGCATCAGAGTTTATAAGAATAACTAAAAAAGGAACTCTTTACTTTTTTGTGTAGTTACCCACCTATACCTAACCCTATTCCTTCTTTTCTTTATGACCATTGGCACAGGATTTCTCCTTCCCATCATTTGGGCGTTAACCATTCTAGGATTCTCCCCTTCCACTACAAGCGTATTTCCCGCCATTTCTTCACCAGAACATTCTTTCCCACTATGGCAGCAATTAAGCAAAAACCATCCTGACCCACCTTCTTTAACTTCTATGAACCTTGCCTATGAAGGCTATCTAGCCATAAAAAACGAGTTAGAAAATCCCTTACTCACTGTCATTGACTTTACTAGACCTTCTACACAGAAGCGGTTATGGATTATCGATGTAGAAAAGCAACAAATACTTCTTCAAACGGTGGTTGCTCATGGGAAAAATTCTGGGTTACTTATGGCAGAACAATTTTCTAACCAACCAGAATCGCATCAAAGTAGTTTGGGGTTTTTCAAAACTGCCGAAACCTATCAAGGAAAAAATGGGGCTTCTTTACGACTGGATGGACTTGAAAAAGGAATCAACGATTTGGCTAGAACTAGAGCCATTGTTATTCATGGGGCCGACTATGCACGCGAAGAGGTGGCAAAGAGTATGGGAAGACTAGGTAGAAGCTTTGGCTGCCCTGCCGTACCTACAGAAATTTCCTACATGCTTATTCAACTCATCAAAGAGGGTTCTCTATTGTTTATTTATGGGAAAAATTACCCCTCAATTCCATCCAATCTCTCTCAGCTATTTTCTAAGTAGCTCCAAAAGGTATTCATCACGACGGTACACATCGGGAAAAAAACGAGGTCTACCCTGCTCCTCCACTAAAAAAGTAAGGTAGAGGATAGCAATAGGAATTGATGAATTCAAAGGAAAAATTTCTTCATGATCCTGATGCATGGCAGCTTCCATTTTCTCCTCTGTCCAGCCAGGATATCCCCTAACTAGAATTTTTGCCAAATCCTGAGGACGCTGCATTCGGATACATCCGTGGCTAAAGGTCCGCACTTCCGCATCAAAAAGATGCTTGGAAGGGGTATCATGAAGATAAACGTTGTTGGGGTTAGGAAACATAAATTTGACCAATCCCAGGGCATTGTCACTCCCTGGCTTTTGACGAATGAGGTAAGGAAAAGGTGAAGCATACCAATTCACTTGCGACAGGGGTACCGGACGTCCTGAAGCAGTGACAACTTCCATATTATTTTTTTGCAAATACCCAGGGTTTTTACGAATGGCAGGCAAGGTTTCATTTTTCGCAATGGAGGGAGGGATATTCCAATACGGACTAAAGACCAAATAGCTAAGGCTAGCTGCAAAAATCGGAGTGGGATGGATTAATTTCCCTACGATTACCTTGGTGGAAAATAAGGTGTCCCGAGCACTGCGATACACCAATCGGAAACTGGGAATATTCACTAAAATAGCTTCTTGTTCAAAATAAGAATCAGGGATCCATCGCAATCTTTCCAGATTGACGATAATCTTATCCATTAATTGAGCAGGAGATACACTCAATGCCTCTAGAGTACCATTTCCCAAAACTCCATCTTGAACTAAGCCTCTATCTTTTTGAAAAAAAACGACTTGTTTGTATAAAGCAGAGTCGTATTCCTCTAGCTCAGTCATGGAATTTATTATTGGATATCCCCAAAATTTTAATCTTTCTCTGACCTGCTTCAGGAGAGGATGGGAATCCCCTACCCTTATGGGCCTTGCTGATGAAAGAGCTTTCCAAGTCGCTGGGTACCCTTGTGAAAGTTGCAGCAATTGCCTGTAGTAGCGCTTGCCTTTTTCATAACTTGGAGTCGGCGGATAAAGTGTACGAAGGAGAGGACCTAATTCTTGCTTTTGCCTAGCTTCGCCAAGGATCATTCCATAATCCATGGATACACTGGCCCTGGGTATGGACCATCTTAATTTTGATTGACTTGGATTTATTTTTCCAATATCCAAATCTTTTGCAAGAGCAAAGAAAGCATCCGTCAGCAGGATGTCCAGTTGAGCCAGTTCTTGTACATTTACAGGATCAGTAACTGGTCCAAGGCTTTCAAATTTTTCGATCAAGGCATCTATAGTTGTAAGATGGTAATCTTCTGGATCTAAGCCATCTGCCTTGGATTGACGTAGCTCAAATCGAAGTTCATACGCTAAGGAACTGAGTTTTCCCTGCGAAGACCAAAGAGATGAAAATTGATGCTGGGCATAAAAAGGATAAAGTTGGTCCGCATGGATAAGCCTTTTATTGAGCATGCTTGCAGGCTGCACCTGAGTAGCCTTCTCCAAAGAAATTCGAATGGATTCCGTGATACTTTGAGCAGAGGTAGAATAAAAAGCACTCCAAACTGATCCAAAAACAAAAAAAAGAGTAAACCAAGACCTGGAAAAAATCATAACATGCCTCCTTTTAGGAAATGATAGAAAAAGAATAAAAATCAATGAGGTGCTAAAAAATAATCGTCAGAATAAATCTAAAGAGCCTCTAAGTACAACAACGGAATCTAGGGTAGTGAAGGTTTAGAAAAGAAAAAAAATACCTTTTCCTTTCCCCTTGTTTTTGAAAATAAATCACTTGTTCCATCTTTCCCCTTTTGGGGATTTCTACTACTATTCCACGGAAAAGTCTTGATACGCCCTACCCAATTCCCAAGCTGATTTGAGCATACCTAAAAAATCTCCCATTTTAGCTAAGGGGATCAAATTAGGCCCATCGCTTAATGCTTTGCTAGGGTCGGGATGCGTTTCAATAAAAAATCCATCGATGCCAGTAGCAGCTGCGGCCCTAGCTAAAATGGGAGCAAATTCTCGCTGTCCTCCACTGCTTCCTCCCTGACCCCCAGGCTGCTGTACCGAGTGGGTGATATCAAATACCACGGGGGCAAATTGACGCATGATGGGCAGGCCTCGCATGTCTACGACCAGATTATGGTATCCTAGAGTAAATCCACGTTCCGTCAAACAGACATGGGAATTACCCGTTGACCTTACTTTGGAGACGGCATAATTCATGTCTTCGGGAGCCATAAATTGCCCTCTTTTTATTTTTACTGCCTTACCTGTTTGGCCAGCTGCGAGCAAAAGGTCTGTTTGTCTACATAGAAAGGCAGGGATTTGTAAGACATCCACCACTTCGGCCACTTCAGCAGCTTGATGAGATTCATGGATGTCTGTTACCAAAGGCACATCCAAGGCCTTGCCTACGCGCTGCAGGACTTCCAAGGAAGCATCCATGCCAATGCTACGAAAGGACTGAGAAGAGGTCCTATTTGCCTTATCAAAGGAAGCCTTAAATACATAAGAAAACCCATGTTGCTCGGCCCAAGCTTTTACCTTGGTTCCAATTTCTAAGCAGATATCGAAACTTTCTACTGCACAAGGTCCAGAGAAAAGCACCGGTTTATCAGCGCCTAAGACCACCCCTTCTCGAATGGTCATGGTATGGGTAGTTCGATTCATGCGTCTTTTCTAGCTAATTGTTGTATCAATGGAACCAATTCCCCCTTGGCATGAAGGATCAAATCTGCAACTTCTCGAAAAACCCCATTGCCTCCTGCCAATGGAGAAACATGGTCTACTACTGCACGGACATAGGGCATGGCATCTGAAGGAGAAATGGACAATCCAACTTGAGTTAGGATGGGGAGATCAATGAGATCGTCACCAATGTATGCCACTTCTTCCAGGGTAAATTCCATGGTTTCTAAAAGTTCTGATAATTTCTTCCATTTGTCTTTTACCCCGTGGTAATGAAAATCAAAGCGAAGTTCCTCACATCTATTCTCCACCACTGGGGAATTCCTTCCGGTAATGGCCCCGACCAAGATCCCCGCTTTTTTAAGGTGCTGGACAATCTGTCCATCTTTCACTTGGTATTTTTTGTATTCTACCCCCAGGTTATCAAAAATAATCCCACCGTCGGTAAGTACCCCATCGATATCGGTAATCAATACCTTGATGCCCTTGGCTTTTTCCAGTACCTCTGGGGAAATATGGTTGAGATAGGCTTTAATTATTTTTTCTGTTTCCATTGGATTGAATAAAGGTCCAGCCTACGCTGCTCCAGGTTACGAACACTTCCTGCTTTTCTTTGCTTGGTCAATAAATCCAAATCTACGTCCGCCACAATGGTTGTTTCTGCATTTTCAGAAGCTGTGGCCACGGTGGCATCGTGGGGGAATGAAAAGTCAGAGGGTGAGAAAATGGCAGCTTGAGAGTACTGAATATCCATGTTTTCTACCTTAGGAAGATTTCCTACCGATCCAGTAATGGCTACATAGCATTCGTTTTCGATGGCACGGGCTTTGGCACAAATATTTACCCTCAAAAAGGCATTTTTGGTGTCGGTCCAGAAAGGTACAAAGAGAATATCCATCTCCTGCTCGGCAAGTATTCTTCCCAACTCTGGGAATTCCACATCGTAGCAAATCAAAATCCCAATTCTTCCCGCATCGGTCTCAAACACATTGATCCCATTTCCACCTTGCAATCCCCAGTAAGCCGCCTCATCAGGGGTGATGTGAAGTTTGTATTGTTTGTCTTGGGTACCATCCCGTCTACACAAGTAGCTCACGTTACGAAGCTTTTTTCCATCGTATTCAGGCATGGAGCCGGCAATAATATTGACATTGTAAGACACGGCAAGATCGCACATACGCCCTACAATTTCGTCCGTGTAATCGGCCAAATTACGGATCGCTTCCGATGCATCCATGTCATTGAATTCGGCCAACATGGGGGCATTGAAAAATTCAGGGAATAAGCAGAAATCGGATTTATAGCCAGAAATGGTATCAACGTAAAACTCTACCTGCTGCATCAAGTCATCCACGTGAGAAAAGCGACGCATTTTCCATTGAACCAATCCCAACCTGACGATTGATTTTTTATTACCGATCAGCTTTTCATCTTTTTCGTAATAAATATTGATCCATTCCAAAAGGGTGGCGTAAGCTCTTGAATCAGAATCATCAGGCAAGTACTTGGTGATCACCTTACGGACGTGGAATTCATTGGCCAACTGAAAGGAAAGCACGGGATCAAAAATTTCTCTGTTTTTCACCAAGTCAATGTATTTTCTTGGCGTCATTTCGTCGGCATATTTGGAATATCCTGGTATCCTACCTCCTGCAATGATGGAGCGAAGATTCAAATTTTCACAAAGCTCTTTTCTTGCATCGTAAAGCCTTCGGCCTAGCCTCATTCCTCGGTAATCTGCATGAACGAAAATGTCCGTTCCATACAAGGTGTCTCCCTCCGCATCGTGCGTATTGAATTTACCATAGCCAGTAATTTCATCGTAGGTATGGTTGTCTCCAAATTTGTTGTAATCCACGATGATACTCAAGGCAGCTGCGATAACTTTACCGTTATCCTCAATACAGATTTGACCTTCTGGAAATACACGAAGTTGGTTTTTTAATTCCGCTTTGGTCCAAGCCCCCCCTTGATTTCTATAAATAGAAACCATAATCTCTCGAATATCATCGTAATCAGCAAGTTTGATATTGCGGAGCTTAAGGAGGTGATCTAACTCTTCTCTTTGCTTACTCATAATACAAAATTACAGGAATTCCTTCAGATCCCTATACACTTCCTATTTTGCATGGTTAGTCTAAGAATTAAAGTAGGTCTCACCACTGAAGGAAAGTGGTTATTTTTAAATAAAAATCCCTTGCTCAATGACGAAATCAAGCAAGGGATAAAGATGCTTTAGAAGATTATTCTACAGAGGTAAACACCATTTGTCTAAATTTCCAGCCTGTCTCATCTCCATTGCCTGAGCCAGAGGTTTGCTTAAATATCAATCCTATAATCTTGTGGTTGGGATCGGCAAAGTATTGGGTATTGAAGTAACCACCCCAGTCGAAGGTACCTTCACTTCCAAGCCCCCCTTGGGCTTCCCCTTTATCGGTCACTACACCGAATGCTAAACCATAATATTTAGTGGAATTCCAAAGGTCACCCACCTGATTTTTCATAGCCATCTGGATGGTAAGGGGGCTTAATAATCGCACACCATTGTAACTTCCTCCATTCAGGTACATTTGCAGGAATTTGGCATAATCTTCCGCAGTACTAGATAAGCCAGCACCTCCTGAAAAGAAAGTCTTGGCACCAGCTTTAGGATAGGCTGGATCATAAAAGGTAACTGGATACTTTTTCCATTTGCCTTCTTGGAAGGTATGTACATCCACCAAGCGAGTTCCCTGGGCTTCATTGAGGTAAAAGCGTGTGTCATTCATGCCCAATGGATCAAAAATCCGCTCTTTTAAGAAGACATCAAATGGCTTACCGGAAACTACTTCTACCAAGTAGCCCAATACATCAAGTCCTTCACTATAGGTGTATTTGGCGCCTGGCTCATGGTGCAAGGGCAGTTTAGCCAAGCGCTTAACGCTTTCCCCAATGGTAATCTTATCGGTAGTAAATAAATCGACCACACCCGCTTTGTGGTAGATCATTTTCATGCGGTCGTCTCCATCAATCACCCCGTAACCTAAGCCCGAGGTATGCGTAAGCAGATGACGAATGGTAATGACCTTAGAACTTGGCTTGGTAGTGTAACTGCTGTCAGCATAGCGGAATGAAACCAAAACCTGGGGATTAGCAAACTCAGGGATGTACTTGGAAATGGGATCGTCCAACTGAATTTTTCCCTCTTCATACAACATGAGGATAGCAGTGGAAGTGATTGCCTTGGTTTGCGAAGCAATTCGAAAAATGGAGTTCTTCTCCATTTTTTTCCCTTGATCCACGCTTGCATATCCTTTGGCCGTGTGGTAAACTATTTTTCCATCTTTTACTATCATCGCCACTAGACCAGGAACGTTTTGTTGCTGAATAGCCTGCTCCAGCATGGCATCTATGTGATCGATTCTATCCTTTGAAATACCTGGGACAGCTGTAGATCCTGCGGGAGATAGGGTCTGAGCAAGTGCTGAAGCAAACACTCCAAGCACAAGCAGCCAAGAGATGTAGAACGATTTTTTCATGGGATTTTGGGTTTGGAGATGGAAAATAGGAAAATTTAAACATAAAAAAAACCGGATTTCTCCGGCTTTTTAAGCTTGCTTTCCATCTCCTTTTGGATAAAGAAAGCTGAATTAGTTCACTTTTACTTCGAAGTAATATTCTGTTCCATCAGGAAACATACCCAAGACAACAATTTCTTCTCCCTGTACATCTTTGAGTAGGTTAATCATATCTTGAGCACTTGAAACACGCTTTCGGCCACTATCTGAAATAATAGAGGTGATAATAAATCCATTTCTAGCTCCAGCTGCTCTCCAAGCCTCGTTGGCATTGGACTTGATCACTGCTCCACCGGCAATCTGCAATTGATCCTTGGTTGCTTGCTTTACGTCTTCAAACTGGATTCCTTCAAAATTAATCGTTTTCGGTTCCTCACGTTTTACGATATTGGTATCCCCTGAGAAGTTTTTGAGCGTTGCTGTAGTTGTTAGGGTCTTGCCATCGCGCAAGTAGCCTACAACCACTTCGTCTCCGGGACGTTTTCTTGCCACCAATTCTTGAAGGTTAGCCACATTGTTTACAGGTTTGCCGTCAAGACTTACAATGATGTCTCCTTCCTTAAGTCCCGCTTCTTCCCCAGCAGAATTTTCATTTACTCCGCCCACGTACACGCCTTGCTCTACCGGAAATTTCTTTCCTAAGTAATCTGCAAGTTCTGGGCTAACATTCTGAATTTGCACCCCAAGTAAGCCCCGCTGCACAGCTCCATATTTCAAAAGATCATCCATGACCTTTTTTACCAAGGTACTGGGAATGGCAAAGGAATATCCATTAAATGTCCCAGTACTTGAAGCAATAGCGGTATTAATCCCGATAAGTTCTCCTGCCAGATTAACTAAGGCTCCCCCAGAGTTTCCGGGATTGACTACCGCATCGGTCTGCAAAAAAGATTCTATCTGCAAATTATTCTCAACATCTCTTAAAATGCCAATATTTCTGGCCTTAGCAGAAATGATTCCAGCCGTAACTGTAGAATTCAAATCGAAAGGATTACCCACGGCAAGCACCCATTCCCCAATTTTAGTTTGGTCGGAATCTCCAAACTTGATAAAGGGTAAATTATCTCCTTCGATTTTTAATAAGGCCAAGTCTGTCGTAGGATCTGTACCTACCACAGTAGCCTCATATCGCTTGTTATTGTCCAATGAAATATCTACCCGCGTAGCTCCCTCGATCACGTGATTATTGGTCACGATATACCCATCTGGGGAAATGATGACTCCAGAACCTGAACTGACTGGCATGGCATTTGGTCTTCCAGGTCCCATCCCCTGTTCGGGTATTCCAAAAAACTCCTGGATAGGATCTCTCTGGGATCTAGAAGTGTATCCCACTTCACTTTTGACATGCACCACGGCAGGGGTCACCAATTCGGCGGAAGCGATGAAATTGATGCCATCGGGTACGGTAAAATCTCCTCCAGAAAGCAGGTTGACAAAACTAGATTTTTGTTTCTCGTCAAAGGAGTCAGCATTCTGTGGCCGTAAAAGAAAACTTACTCCCGCAATCGCAACTACGCCTCCTACTAAGGCTGCTACCAGTACTCCAAGAAAGAACAGCTTTTTACTCATAATTTTTAAATTTATTTGGTTTGATAAATTTCTACGTTTGGAAAAACGCGTTTGACAAGTTTAACGCCGTTTATCCTGTAATGTGTCAAAATTAACAAGAATTAACCTCAATTACGAAGCCGAAACTAAGGCTAGAAACAAGATGGAAAATTAAAATTTAAGGTCTAACACATCTAACAAATTCAAGCTTCCAAGGTTTTTACAAAGGAGAAAAAAAATCCCCCAATCTTTAGGATTGGGGGATTTCATGAACTAAAATATTCTATAGAATAGCTTAGACCTTTTTAACATTGATTGCATTTGGACCTTTCTTACCCTCTTTGATTTCGTAAGAAACCTTATCATTTTGGGTAACTTTGTCCACTAAGCCAGTGGCGTGCAAAAACACATCGTTTTGCGTTTCGTCATCAATAATAAATCCGAAACCCTTGGCTTCATTGTAAAATTTTACTGTCCCGGTAAACATAATAAATAGTGAAATTTGAAATGAAATGAGGTATAAATGTAAATATTCATTTAAAAAAAACAAAATTTTCGTTTTTTTTATCGCAAAATGAAGAAAATTATTTTGATGCGGCATGCCAAATCTTCCTGGGAAAATCCATGGATGGAAGACTACGATCGACCCTTGGCAGAGCGAGGAGTACTGGATGCCACCAAGATGGCAAAGGCACTGAAAAATCGAGGAGTGATTCCCCAACTGCTACTCAGTTCTCCGGCTTTGAGGACCATGGAGACGGCTAAAATTACCTCGAAAATCATAGGGATTCCGGAAGAGCAGATCATTTATGAAAAATCCCTGTACCATGCCTCTCCTTCCCAACTTTTAAAAGCCATACACCACCAGAAAGATAGCGTAGATACACTCTTGCTCCTAGGTCATAATCCCGGCCTCACGGAGTTGATTCAAGAACTAGGAGTGCAAATAGACAATCTTCCGACCTCTGGACAATTGGGTTTTACTCTTGCTGCTTCCCGCTGGGAAGAGTTCAAGGCAGAAACAGTTTCCTTTTGGTTTGTGGATTACCCGAAGAAAGCTGACTAAAACCGAAAACCTCAAAAAAGAAGATCAAAGGATATATTGAGACAAATCCCTATTTTTTACCAGGGTACTCAAGCGTTCTTGCACCATTTCTTGGGTTACCATGATTTTGGAATTGGGACCGATTTGGTCAGGTACTTCAAACAAAAATTCGTTGAGCAAGTGGCTCATCACGGTATGCAATCTCCTGGCTCCAATATTTTCGACCTCCTGATTGATGATAAAAGCCAATTTAGCCACTTCATCGATTGCCTGATCGGTAAATTCTAGAGAAACTTCTTCCGCTTCAAAAAGGGCTTGGTATTGCTTGATCAAGGCATTTTTAGGTTCCTTGAGGATGCGTTGAAAATCCTCTTGAGAAAGGGATTGCAATTCTACTCGAATGGGAAATCTTCCTTGTAATTCAGGAATCAAATCGGAAGGTTTGCTTACATGAAAAGCTCCTGCAGCAATAAATAAGACGTGATCGGTATGTATGATTCCGTACTTAGTAGTCACCGAAGAACCTTCCACTATAGGAAGCAAATCCCGTTGCACTCCTTCCCTACTCACATCAGGCCCTCCACCATTTTTACCTGATTTGGATGCGATTTTATCGATCTCGTCAATAAAAATGATTCCGTTATTTTCTGCAAGTCGAATGGCCTCTTCTTTGACTTCATCAAAGTCAATCAATTTGGACATCTCCTCCTCCAAGAGCACTTTGCGGGCTTCTGCGATAGTAAGCTTACGTTTTTTTGTTTTTTTAGGCATCATGCCCGAAAGCATGTCTTGAAGACCGGCCATGCTAGCATCGTCCATCATGCCATTACCTACCATTCCGATACCTACCGGAGGGGTCGCTTTGACTTGGATTTCTATCTTTCTTTCATCCAACTCCCCATTTCTTAGCTTTTCCCGAAACCGCTCTCGGGTACGCTCATTGAGTTCGGCATCTGAAGAAGGCTCGCCAAGCGTATCTGGAGAACTGCCCTGAGTAAATCCTGGGCTTTTTACCGAGGGAATCAGAATATCCAATATACTCTCCTCCACGGCCTCTGCAGCTTTGAGTTTTACTTCTTCTTTTTTGGAGTCGCGCACCAAATGCACGCTTTGCTCTACCAAATCTCTCACCATGCTTTCCACATCTCTGCCTACGTAGCCTACTTCGGTAAACTTGGAAGCCTCCACCTTGGTGAAGGGAGCATTAGCAATCTTTGCCAAACGGCGCGCAATTTCTGTTTTTCCTACCCCAGTACTTCCAATCAATAAAATATTGTTAGGAACAATATCCTTTTGAATATCGGAGGTCACATTCATTCTGCGGATGCGGTTGCGCAATGCAATGGCTACATTCCGCTTAGCATCATGCTGTCCAATGATGTACTTGTCCAATTCTTCTACGATCTGTCTTGGGGTGAGGGAGAAATGGGTTGGCATGGTGGAAAAATGAGTTGAAACTTGATGAATGGAAATACTCCGTAGTCTTTGATTTTAAATTAGATGATCACCCAGAATTTTTGGTATCAGCACTAAAGGTAAACTGCAAGGGATACTTGACCTTGACTTTGGTCAACGCCAATTCCAGCACTTCATCGACATTGGCCACGTAATGAAATTGTATTCCCTTAAGGTAATGAGGATCAATCTCTTCTATATCTCGAAGATTCTTTTTACACAAGATTATTTCTTTGATCCCTGCTCGCTTGGCCGCCAGGATTTTTTCCTTTATCCCACCTACAGGTAATACCTTACCAATCAAACTTATCTCCCCGGTCATGGCAATTTTGGGCTTGACCCTTCTCTGGGTATACACAGATGCCATGGCGGTCAGCATGGTAATGCCAGCAGAAGGACCATCTTTCGGTACTGCCCCTGCCGGGATGTGCAGATGCAAATCGTACTGATCAAACATGCGATGGTCAATACCCAAAAGATCTGCCTTGGATTTGAGGTAGGAAAGTGCAGTCACGGCAGATTCCTTCATAACATCGCCAAGCTGTCCCGATAGGGTCAGCTTTCCTTTGCCCCTGCTAAGACTGGACTCAATAAACAAGATTTCCCCTCCCACACTGGTCCAGGCAAGGCCTGTAACCACTCCAGCTACGTCGGATTCTTGGTGGATTTCCTTATCAAAAATTTCAGCACCTAATATTTTTCGAACTGCCCCTGCGCTAATCTTGGATTCATAGGGCTCCTCCATGGCAATGGATTTGGCCACATGACGCACCACCTTACCGATTGCCCGTTCTAAATTTCTCACCCCAGATTCACGGGTATAGGACTCGATGAGTTTTTGTAAAGCAGCTTTTTCAAAACTTATTTCTCTGGATTTTAATCCGTGTTCTTGACGCTGCTTGGGCACCAAATGGCGCTTGGCAATTTCCAATTTTTCCTCCTGAGTATATCCTGTGACTTCGATAATCTCCATTCTATCCCTCAAAGCAGGCTGTATACTATCCAAAGAATTGGCTGTGGCAATAAACAAAACCTTACTCAGGTCATATTCAACTTCAAGGTAGTTGTCGATAAAAGTACTGTTTTGCTCAGGATCCAAGACTTCTAAAAAAGCAGAGGAAGGGTCTCCTCTGAAATCAGAAGAAAGTTTATCGATCTCATCCAACACAAATACGGGGTTGGAGATCTTCACTTTTTTCATGTTTTGTATCACCTTTCCTGGCATGGCTCCTACGTAGGTTTTGCGATGCCCGCGAATCTCGGCTTCGTCGTGCAAGCCTCCCAAGGACATGCGGATATATTTTCTCCCCAATGCCGCTGCTATGGATTTTCCCAAGGAAGTTTTTCCCACCCCCGGAGGCCCATACAAACATAAAATGGGACCCTTGAGGTCATTTTTCAATTTCAAGACAGCCAAATATTCAATGATTCGGTCTTTTACTTTTTCCAAACCAAAGTGATCTTCATCCAAGATTTTTCTAGCATGCTTCAGGTCAAAGTTGTCTTGAGTAAATTCATTCCAAGGAAGCTCCACCAAGGTTTCGGCATAGTTAAGCGCGATAGGATATTCGGCTGCCGAGGGATTGATCCTTAAAATTTTATCCAATTCCTTTTCAAAATGCTTTTTTACTTCAGCGGGCCATGCCTTCTGCATGCCTTTTAGGCGAAGCTCTTCCACTTCTTTTTCCGGACCTTCTTCCCCCAGTTCTGTTTGGAGGACCTTCATTTGCTGCCTCAAAAAGTAATCTCTTTGCTGTTGATCGATGTCGGTATGTACCTTTTTATGAATTTCAGATTTTAGCTCCAGCATCTGAATGTCTTTCATCATCAATTCCAGAAGCAGAGTCGCTCGCTCCACCCCATCGTTGATTTCCAAAAGGCGCTGCTTGGACTCTACAGGTGCATTGATGTTGGAGGATAAAAAGTGGGTAAGGAAAGCCGTATTGTCAATATTATCTAGTGCCACTTGGGCCTCTCTTGGAATTTCTGGGTTTAGGTGAAGGATTTTGACGGCTGCCTCCTTCAAGGACTCTTCCAAGGCTTTGATCTTTTTTGAATTTTTTGGAAAATTCTCTTCCAAATAATCCACCTTGGCAATGAAATAGGGATCATCGGTGATCTGTTCGCGGATGGCAAAACGCTTTTTCCCTTGTATAATGATGGTGGTATTGCCATCGGGCAACACGATCATTTTAATAATTTTCGCCAAAGTACCGACCTGATACACGTCTTCCCAAGAAGGATCGTCTTGATTGGAGTGGATCTGGGCGCAGACTCCTATAAACTTATCTCCTTTTTGAGCTTTTTTAACCAAGCGTATAGAGCGCTGCCTTCCCACGGTAATGGGGATCACCACTCCTGGAAATAGAACCGTATTGCGAACAGATAGGATGGGGATTTCTTCTCCAAAAGCTTCTACTCCGTTGCTAGGATTTTCTTCGTCTGTAAACAAATGAATCAAATCACCTTCGGAGGCAAACTCGCCGTTCATAAGGTTTTGAAAGAAAGCATGTTCGAATCGACTCATATAGACAGATTGACAGCACCGCTGTCAGTAATTTCGTGAATATAAAGGACTACCCAGAAAAAACCCCAGGTAGTCCTAACTGTTCAATAGAGGTGCCAAACTTATTTTAGTCAATTTGGCAGGAGATCTAAAATATCAATTTCAAAATATCGTTGCCCAATGCAAAAACCATCAAAGCCAACAAAATAACCATTCCTACCTTTTGGGCGTATTCTAAAAATTTATCCGAAGGCGCTCGACCAGAAACCATTTCATAAAGCAAAAATACCACATGGCCTCCGTCTAAAGCTGGAATAGGTAACAAATTCATAAAGGCCAAAATCATAGAGATTAAACCCGTGATGCTCCAAAATTTTACCCAATCCCACTGATCTCCATAAATTTTTGCCATCCCAATGGGTCCACTTACGTTTTTGGCAGATACTTCCCCGGTAAACATTTTACCTAATGCCTTGGCATTGACAATCACCGCACCAAAAGCTCGACTGGTCCCCTTAACCATGGATTCCATCAAACCATACTCTTTTTTTACAGGTTGGATCAAAGGCTCAATGGTAATACCTATTCTTGCTTCTGCAGTCACCGGAATAGCCAAAGTATCTAAAACGGCACCTTTCTGTCGCACCAACTGAGCGGTTTGATTGGTCACCTGCTTTAAGGCTGCTTGCATTTCGTCAAAGTAGGTTATAGGCTGCCCATTGATGGCTACTATTTTATCTTCAGCAGAGATCCCTACGGCCTCAGCACCACTTCCAGGCTCGACGTCAACTACCTTAAAGGGGAAGCGAATGGCGATAAACTTGCTAAATGCTTCTTCAGAGTTAAAAGTATTGATGAAGCCCCTAGGGATAGAGATTTTGATTATTTCTCCTTTTCGATCTACTGTATAGTACCCGTTTTCACTGAGTAAGGCAGATCCACTACTGAGTTCTGCAATGCTTTGATAATCTTGACCATTGATATCTATAATCTTATCACCTGTCTTCAAACCAATGGCTTCTCCGTATTCGTAGGCTACTATTCCGTGCTGTAGCACTTGATCTCTGGAAAAATACGTCTCCCCATTGGAATAGACCAAGGCAACAAAGATGATAACACCAGTAATCACATTGACTATGATCCCTCCTAGCATGACAATCAAGCGCTGCCAGGCAGGCTTGGATCTAAATTCCCAAGGTTGAGGTTCTGAACTCAAATTAGATGTATCCAAAGATTCATCTACCATTCCCGCGATTTTTACAAAGCCCCCTAAGGGAATGGCTCCTATAGAATATTCTGTTTCTCCCCATTGGAATCCGGCAATTTTAGGAGGAAAACCTATTGAAAATTTTTCTACACGCATGCCAAATAACTTGGCGGTAAGTAAGTGACCCAGCTCGTGAAGACCCACTAGGATAGACAATCCTAGCAGCAGCTGCCCTACCATGATTAAAGTTTCCATTTATCGTTTAGACTTAAGTAAATTTTCTGTAAATGCTCTCGCTTGTTGATCGGTCTCCATATAATCTTCCAAAACTGGCTTGGCAATAAATTTAGATCGATTTAAGGTTTCTTCGATTAGGTCTGACATCTCCAAAAATCCAAGCTGCTGGTTCAGGAATGCAGCTACCGCCACCTCGTTGGCAGCATTCAAGATGCAAGGGGAATTTCCACCTGCAGCCAAGGCCTGGTAAGCCAGCTGTAGGTTACGGAACGTTTCTATATCGGGCTGCTCGAAGGTCAGTTGAGGATACTTTGAAAAATCAAAACGCTCGAAAGAGGTTTTCAATCGATCGGGATAGCTCAAGGCAAACTGAATAGGAATACGCATGTCTGGTAATCCAAGTTGTGCTTTGAGGGACCCGTCTTCAAATTGAACCAAAGAATGGATGATGCTTTGAGGATGAACCACCACTTCGATTTGTTGAGGACTCAAGCCAAACAACCATTTCGCTTCAATGACTTCCAATCCCTTATTCATCAGGGAGGCAGAGTCAATGGTAATCTTTGCTCCCATATCCCAATTGGGATGTTTCAAGGCTTGTTCCCGCGTGACTGAGGCCAAGTAGGCTTTGTCTTTTCCCCGAAAAGGACCTCCAGAAGCAGTAAGGATGATTTTTTCGATAGGATTCTGAAATTCTCCCACCAGACACTGGAATATGGCAGAATGCTCGGAGTCAATGGGATAAATGTTCACTCCGTATTGTTTTGCCAGCGCTGTAATCAACTCCCCAGCCACCACTAGGGTTTCCTTATTGGCTAGGGCGATTTGCTTGCCTGCTTTGATGGCTTGGACCGTGGGGATCAATCCCGAATACCCTACCAAGGCTGTCACCACCACGTCTATGCTTTCCATTTCGACGATTTGGGCAATGGCTTTCTGACCCGTATAGACCTTGATAGGTCGAGAAGCAAGTGCCTCCTTGACTTTTGGATACAAATCCTCGTTTCCGATGACCACCGCATTGGGACACCAAGTCAAGGCTTGATCGATAAGCAAGTCTGCATTATTCTGGGCCGTGAGTACTTCTACGGAAAATAAATCAGGAAATTGGGCAATCACTTCAAGAGTTTGAGTCCCTATACTTCCTGTACACCCAAGAATGGCTACGCGTTTGTTTTGTGTCATGTAGATGATAATCAGGCCACTACTGCAATAATTTGAAGAACTTGGCAGTGGTCCCAACTGACAAAATTACCAATTGGCTGCGAATTCTAGGTACAACTCGTCAGTTTTTACCTGCTGGGCCAATTTTTGTTTACTTTTTTTTGTAAAATTTTCTTAAGGCAAGAAATATTTCTGTCCTAAAAGTTTCTACTTGTAAGATAAAAAGCCCTGTAATCGATATGAAAACTTTTGTAAAATCTATAGCCCTCCCTTTTGTAGCAGGCATAGCTGGTGCGATTGCCTGGACTAGCTTTCCTCTTCCTGCATCAGATCTGGAGGGAATAAATCCAAATTTCCAACTCACTCCCTCCCAATTTTCCTCCAACTCCCCTACAGTGCCAGTGACGGGGATACCCGAATCCTTTACCGCGGCATCTCAGCTCAGTACGGGCTCGGTCGTGTTTATCAAAAACTTCAGCGGAACGGACTACCGACGCTACAGCATGTTTGATTACTTTTTTGGTACTACTCCTAGCCAGCAAGTAAGTACGGGCTCTGGGGTGATCTTTTCTAAGGACGGATACATCATCACCAATCACCACGTGATCGACGGTGCGGAAACCATAGAAGTGGTGCATCAAAAACGAACCTACTCGGCCAAACTGGTAGGAACAGATAAAAACACGGACATTGCGGTTCTCAAGATTGAGGCCAAAAACCTGCCTGAAATAAAGTTGGGATCTAGCCGGTCTTTGCAAATCGGAGAATGGGTCTTGGCCGTAGGCAACCCCTTTAATCTCACCTCCACCGTCACTGCGGGCATCGTCTCTGCCAAGGAAAGGCAAATCAATATTTTGGGCGGGGATTTTCCTTTGGAAAGTTTTATTCAAACTGATGCACCCATCAATCCTGGAAATTCTGGAGGTGCATTGGTCAATGTGCGGGGGGAACTGGTAGGAATCAATACGGCAATCCTTTCTAGAACAGGATCCTACACTGGGTATGGATTTGCCGTTCCTGTGGACGTAGCTGTCAAAGTGGCCAACGATTTGATTCGACATGGGGAAGTTCAAAAAGCTATTCCTGGTGTAGAGGTAGTAGAGATTACCCCAGAACTAGCCGAAGAAATGTCACTCAAAAGTATGGAAGGAGTGCTGGTCACACATTTGCTCAGAGATGGAGCTGCAGAAAAAGCTGGACTTCAAAAGAACGATGTGATCACTCAAATTGGCGACTGGAAGATTACTGGAAAGGGAAGTTTTGAAGAAGCACTTTCCTACTACTACCCTGGAGATAAGGTAGCCGTAGGATACCAACGAGGAAGCTCTCCGTCCAGCGTTACCTTGACTCTCCAAAATATCGAAGGAGGAACAGGCATTACCAAAAGGGAGTTTTACACTTCCGAAATTTTAGGGGCAAGGTTGGAAGCCATCAATGCGGTAGATCGGGATAAACTGAAGCTTCCCTATGGAGTAAAAATAAGTGGACTAAGTGCGGGCTACCTCAGAGATTTAGGGTTTAGGGAGGGATTTGTGATCACCCATGTCAACGAGATTCCAGCCAAGGATCCAAAAACCTTAGGGCCCTATCTAGAAAAATTCAGTGGCAGGTTGGTTTTAGAAGGGGTGGCTCCTAACGGACAGCCATTTGTACAAAGCTACCAAGTTAGGTAGTTGTCATAGGTTCGATAGATGAATTTGAAGGAACTAAAAAAGAAAATTTTGTCTACTTGTGCTGCAGAGCGTACCTTGGCAAAAAACTGTAACATTGGGTATGGCCAAGTTTTTTCTTTCTCCCCTTCATTCCAAAATAGCACTGTGGTTGGTAATTATTGGGACGTGGATTTTATGTTCTTGCGAAAAAAAGCAGGATCATTCCCTCTCCAAAATCCCTATTTCCTTAGACTATGCTAAGGGTTTTCAATTGTTTCAAGGAGAAGGATTTTGGGAAATCCAAGTAAGTCAAGGATATGCCGAAGCCAAAGAAACTTACCGGTATTTGGTCCTAGAGCCGGGGGTAGTAATGGATTCCTCAGGATTTGATGCAGTAGTACGACTACCGGTAAACCGCGTCGCATTGACCTCCACCACTCAGGTACCTCACCTAGATTTGTTGGGTCATACCCAAAGCTTGGTAGGATTTCCTAACCCTGATTTGATCTCCTCTCCCATGACAAGATCTTGGATAGATTCAGGAAAGGTTGTTGATTTGGGTTCTGGCCCATCGGCCAATCCAGAGTTGGTGTTGGACCTGCAACCCGACTGGATCATGATCTCCACCATGGGAGAAGACTTAAGGTACTTGGAATTGCTTGCTCAAGCAGGCATCCCTGCTCTAATCAATGGAGAGTACGTAGAACAAAATCCCTTAGGAAGAGCCGAGTGGATCAAATTTACCGGGGTGCTTCTAGGAAAGTACGAGGAAGCGGCAGCGCAATTTGAACAGATTAAAGACAACTACTTACAAGCAGAGGAGCTGAGTCGTAGCATCTCAGAGAATCAAAAACCTCTGGTCTTAAGCGGTGTTTTATATCAGGATAGCTGGTATGCTCCAGGAGCCGATAGCTGGGCTGCACAACTTGTCCTTAAGGCCGGAGGAAGGTATGCATTTGAAAAGGAAAAAAGTGTAGGAAGTCTACAGCTCAACTACGAAGTGGTCCTAGATCAAGCCACGGAAGCAGACTTTTGGATAGGAGCGGCGGATTTTACTTCCCTAGGAAGCATGGGGAATTCCGAACCACGTTACCAAGCGTTTAAAGCGTGGAGACAGGGTCAAGTTTATACCTATACCGCAAAAAAAGGGGCTACGGGTGGATTAGAATATTTTGAACTGGGATATGTTCGGCCCGATTTGATTTTAAAAGACCTGATAAAAATTCTTCATCCCCATTTACTCCCAGACTATACTCCTTATTTTTACCAAGCCTTAGGTAAATAATTTACCCACTGTAGAGATCTTGAATTCATGCGGCATCGCAACTCCCTGTTTCCTTTAGTTGGTCTGGCCTTAGGGCTAAGTTTTTTGCTTAATCTGTGCTTAGGAACGGTTTGGATTCCTCCTTCTGAAATTTTGGCTGGAGTCCTGCAAGGAACCTGGGAGAAGGAATCTTGGGAACAAATATTTGTCAACTATAGGCTTCCCAAGGCCTTGGTAGCCCTACTTGCAGGGATAGGATTAAGTCTAAGTGGACTACAGATGCAAACTTTTTTTAGAAATCCTTTGGCTGGCCCCTATGTCTTGGGGGTGAGTGCGGGAGCAGGATTGGGGGTAGCCTTGCTGATGCTCTTAAGTTCGGCTTTTGGAATTTCCATGATGGGAATTACTTCTTGGGCTACAGCAGGAGCGGGAATTTTGGGAGCTATGGCTGTCCTAGCATGGGTAGGTATAGTAGCCTGGAAAGTAAAAGATTCCATGACCTTATTGATCGTAGGCCTGATGTTTGGAAGCGCGGTTTCGGCTGTGGTGGGGATCTTATCTTATTTTTCAGGGGCCGAAGCCTTAAAGCTCTACACCGTTTGGTCCATGGGAAGTTTGGGAGCTTTGAGTTGGTCCCAGGTAGGCCTTCTTTTTTTGCTGATTATGGTGGGGGGATTACCCGTAATTTTCTCGAGCAAATCCTACAATGCCTTGCTCCTGGGAGAAACCTATGCAAGAAGTATGGGTATCCAAACGCAACACATGCGGTGGATCATGATTGGTAGCACAGGAATTTTGGCAGGGAGCATTACTGCCTTCTGCGGGCCCATTGCTTTTGTTGGGATTGCAGTACCTCATGTGGCCCGAATGGTTTGGAAAAGTGCAGACCATAGACTTCTTTTTCCTGGATCGGCTCTAATTGGAGCCATGGTTCTCTTGCTATGTGATGGATTAAGTCATTTGCCATTTTGGTCCAGCGCTCTACCCATCAACGCCATTACCTCTCTGATTGGGGCTCCTCTGGTCATTTCCTTGATTCTTAGAAAAAACTTTAGCAAAGATTTTTGATCCATGGCTATTGATCCGCACAGCGCACTAGAAGGAAGAGGGCTTACCCTGGGATATACCCAAGGGGGTAGGCGCAAGGAAATTTTACAAGACCTACATTTCCAACTCCTCACTGGGGAATTTACATGCCTGCTTGGCCCCAATGGGGTAGGTAAATCTTCGCTAGTAAAATCCATCCTTGGAGAACTCCTTCCCTGGAAGGGTGACATGCTTTTGCATGGGAAGGCACTGCAATCCCTAGATATTCAGGAGCGCGCCAAGCGGATTGCCGTGGTGCTCGCACAAAGCGTCTATCCCGGTTACATGACGGTAGGGCAACTGGTAGCTTTGGGAAGAACGCCCTACCTGAGCTGGGGCGGAAAATTGCAGGAGGAGGACCGGAAGAAAGTCCATCAAGCCATGGAAGATACCCGAATCAGCCATTTGAAGGACGAACGTCTAAATGAGCTCAGCGATGGGCAGCGCCAAAAGGCCATGATTGCACGAGCCCTGGCTCAAGATGGCGCAGTATTGGTTTTGGATGAACCTACGGCTCACCTGGACTTGGTCAATCGCTTAGAAATCATGTATTTGCTTCGAGAAATCACCAGGACGCTTTGGAGACGGCCGATAGATTTTGGATCCTGAATTGTGGTCTTCCACTTTTGGCAGGAAAGCCAGAAGACCTGGTGCTTTCGGGGCAGATTCAAGCCCTATTTCCTTCGGATCGTTATCAGTTTAATGTGGCTCGAGGACGCGTGGAGTGGAGTCAAGCGGTACCGGATTTTCAGATTGAAGGACCTGCCGAACAGGCGTATTGGGTCAAGAAGGCCTTGGTAAAGGCTGGGATTACCTCCTTGGATCAAACGTTGGTGATTTCGGAGCCTTTCGGGTTGAGAGTTGGGGAGAAATCCTTCCCATCGGTCCAAGCCTTTTTGGGGAACTATTTTTTAAACCAAAAATAAAAGTAATTGGAAGGCTAAAAATTGATGAAAAGCATAAAAATGACCCCATTCATCTATCTTGCAGCATCAATTTCGATTTAACATGAAGCGTCTTGCAATTCTCGCCTCTGGCTCTGGTAGCAATGCCGAAAAAATCATGGAGTACTTTTCCCATTCCTCCAAAGGAAAGGTGGTATTGGTGGCGGCCAACAAAACCACGGCTGGGGTTTTGGCGCGAGCGCAAAAATTTGGTGTTCAGACCTTTACCTTTACTCGACCCGAATTGGAAGAAGGCCTACTTTTGGAAAAGTTACGAGAGGCCCAGATAGACTGGGTAATTTTAGCAGGCTTCCTACTTAAGGTTCCCGATGCATTGATCCGAGCCTTTCCCGATCGCATGGTGAATATCCATCCCGCCTTGCTTCCTAAATATGGAGGAAAGGGCATGTATGGGCATCACGTGCACGAGGCCGTAAAGGCAGCTGGGGAAACCGAGTCAGGGATTACCATCCACCTGGTCAACGAGCACTACGACGAAGGCAAGATTATTTTTCAGGCGGCCACCTCCTTGCTTCCCGAAGACAGTGCGGAAACCATCGCGGCTAAGGTCCTTGTCTTGGAGCACCGGTATTTTGCCGAGGTGATTGAGAGCATGCTTTAATCGCTGTTTTCTCCCTCAATCTACATTGGAGATTCGAGCATAGGTATTTACCTTGGGCAGAAGAAAAATAAATTCTAATCCTTTTTAGTACAAATATCCATTAATTGAATACCCAGGACTAAGCAGCTTTACTCCAATATCTTTTTTTAAAGCTAGCAGCTTGGGCCCTGTTCATAGCACCAATAGCCTCTCTAATTTTTGGAATAACTAAATAATTGAATAAATTACATTCAATAGAAATCGATTTTATACCTATAAACCAAAATCCTAACTTAGGAATACCCTACATTTAAATCTTCCTCAATAAAGGTAGATTTTCACAGCATGAAGTTAAATAATTAACTAGATTTTTTATGACTAGAATAAAAGGGAAAGAGCAATTATGCAGTTGCGAAAAAAAATACTTCAAGTCTTTTCAAGGATTTGGAGATCGTATCTTAATTGATCGGTATCCCGACATTGAGAG
>JAJTDZ010000017.1 GCA_021298245.1 Algoriphagus sp.
AACAAGAGCTCAAGAATCTAGGGCAGCCATCGAGCGCCTCTACATTACCATGCGTCATCTTTTTAACCGAGGCAGCTACAAGCCCATGGGGGTTTCTGGGGAAGGATTGATTCAAGCACTCATGGTGCTTAGCCCGGAGATTTATGGAAGCCTCAGTGACTCCGAAAAAGTCGAGTTGGATGGACTTCTCTATGTGATGGAGCGGCTCCCCAAAGGAATTGAGGAATGTAGGTATATCCGTTTGATTAGTCGAGAAGGCTATGAAACTTCTCATTTAGAACCCATTATTCCTGCTCGCAGAAAAAGAAATTGTTACCGACTAGACGAGCAGATCATGTACGTAGAGATGACTCGGGGAAGATCTGACATCTACGATATCTTGACTCACCTCACGTTTTTATACATTGAATCAAGAAAAATTTATCAAAATAGTTCGGATCCAAAGGGAAAGCTTTCTGCCAATTGGAAAATGCTGGAAGAGTCGGTGAGAAAAGAGCAGGCAGGGGAGGAGTTGGACGTAGAGAGTGCATCTTCCTACTTAAGCCATATTTTGGGTAGGACCTTTGAAGAGACCTTAGCTGCGGTCAAGAAATTCAAAAAAAGCAGCCACACACATAGCCTTTTTTCTATCGTCTACCATTTGGGAAAACTTGCTTTAGAGGAAGCAAGTATGGGTATGGATCGGGAAATTAGTTTTTCCGCAACCCTTAGAGAACGCATAGGCCACCACGTGTACGGAGAACTATGGGCCAATAGAATCAAAGAAACTCTTTTACATAAAGGGCTTTTGCAAAGGCCGATTCACATCATTTCTGCCAACTTGCACAGTGTGCTCCATACCATTTATGCGCACCAAGCTCTTGGTGCTAGAAGTTTTGAAGAAATTGAACAGATTGCTACTGCTATTTCTATCAAATCCAAAACAAATGAGGGTAAGAGTATTCGGAATTATGCTGAAAAGCATGGATTTATTGACCTTCCTGACGAATCAGGAACCAACATAGGAGCGCAAATCATCGATACGGCAAAAATGGAAAAATCTTCCTTGATCCCTGGAGTGCAACTGCCCAAGGAAAAGGAAAAAAGTCCTGTTTTTGTGGTCATGGATTACGCTTTTGGAGAACAGGCGTACGAATGCTTTGATGAATTGCTCAAACCCTATGCGGTGGATGGAGTGAAATACCCCCTCAATGTAATGTCTACTTCCATCATGGGTAAGGCAGGCATACTACATGGAGGTAAGGGAGATTTGATGGTGCCTACCGCCCATGTTTTTGAAGGTACTGCGGATAACTATCCTTTTCGAAATGAATTGAAGAAATCAGATTTTAAAGGCTACGGGTTGGGGGTTTACCAAGGTCCCATGATCACCGTGCTAGGCACATCTCTCCAAAATAAGGACATTCTCACCTATTTTATGCAATCTTCCTGGAAAGCGGTAGGATTAGAAATGGAGGGAGCCCATTATCAAAAAGCCATACAGGCCGCCTCAAAAATTAGAGGAAACGTAAAATCTTCCATCAAAATTTTGTACGCTTACTATGCTTCCGATAATCCATTAGAAACTGGGAGTACCCTTGCATCTGGAGCCTTGGGGATGGATGGGGTCAAGCCCACCTATCTGATTACCTACAAAATCTTGGAGAAATTGTTTACCAAGTAAAGCCCTTATTCCCTACACTTTTAATAGCCAGATTTCAAAGGCGGAGGACCATCTGGTACGATGCCTTTGTACACATAATCTCCTTTTTTGGCTTTAAATTCTGATTTGATTTCCTCTCTTAGCACTTCGTTTTGATAGAGATCAACCATGGTCATTGCCAGTGCTTTGGAGGCATAGCCCATGCCTTTATGTCCAATAGACATTCCTGCTGAGGCCACTACGGCCCAAGAATGCCAAGGAGTACCTGTGGGTGCTACAGTGGCTCCCATACGAATGGTGGGTACCACCCAGCTGACGTCACCCACATCGGTACTTCCACCCATGCTATGTTCCTGAGTTTCTTCCATGGGTTTTATTTCAGAAATGACTCCCACTTGTGGCTTTCCATTTGCCTCTTGGATCTTTTTAGCAAACTCTTGTTCTTCTGGCGTGTAGGTGATTTTTCCTAAGGCCTCTATGTTTTTTTGCATCACTTCTGAGCCTCTGCGATTGACCAAAATTTCATGTACTCCTGAAACCAAGGTGATTTTGTGACTCACATTCGCCATAATGGCTGCTCCTTCTGCCATTTTTTCGATTTGCTTCCACACCGGCAATAGCCCCTCTCGGCTGGAATCTCTCACTCTCACCCAAAGTCGGCTGTAATCTGGCACAACATTGACCACCTGACCTCCATCCTGGATATGGTAATGTATCCTCACGGTAGGTTTGATGTGCTCTCTGTAGTAATTGATTCCTGAAGTGTATAGCTCTAAAGCATCTGAGGCAGATCGACCGTTCCAAGGATCTCCTGAAGCATGAGCGGCTTGTCCAGAAAATTCCACAATAAAATCTACCAAGGCCAAACCTTTTTGCACCTCTGTTTTAGTTTCATCCGCAGGATGCCAATCCATCATCAAGTCCAGGTCATCCATGAGCCCTGCTCTTATCATCCAAAGTTTCCCGAAGTATTTCTCTTCGGCGGGGGTTCCATAAAAGCGAATGGTCCCTTTTAATTTACCTGAAGCGATCAATTCTTTAATAGCTGCAGCAGCACCCAAGGAAGCCACTCCAAAAAGATTGTGTCCACAGCCGTGTCCTGGAGCTCCGGCATGAAGAGGACTTTTAAAAGGTACCTTATTTTGAGAAAGTCCAGGAAGACCATCAAATTCCCCCATGATTCCGATGATAGGCTTTCCCGACCCGTACTCTGCAATAAACGCAGTAGGAATCTCTGCTACACCTCTGCTCACCTTAAACCCTAATTTTTCTGCGTAGGCAGATAAAGCGGCGGAGGATTGATTTTCTTGAAAAGCTATTTCTTCAAAAGCCCAAATTTTATCGCTGAGCTCAGTCATTTCTGCAAATTTTGCATCTAGACTTTGTTGAACTTCTGTTTTTAAAGGATCTACTTTTGGGTTATTTTTCTTTTGTCCAAGACCTGGTAGCGAAACCAAAAGCAGGCCGACAACAGCGAAGAGATGAATTTTTTTCATGATGATTCTTTACGAGTAGTGAATGAAGGCATAAGATAGGTAGCCTTTTTTAAAAAAACATGCAAATGTTAGAGGGAAGGTAATTCATTTCACTAGAGGCGTAGATCAAAAATTCTACTCCATGAAAATTCTTATCTTGTTGTTTCATCTATATACCCAAAAGCCGCGCCATGCATTTCCATTATTTTTCTGACTATGAGTCAATGAGTGAAAAAGGATTTGAGCTCATTAAGGAAGAAATCGAAAGAAAACCTAACCTATTGTTTTGTGTAGCTAGCGGGGGTTCCCCTGCCGGTACGTACCAGAAGTTGGCTGCCCATCGCCAGGTACAACCCAAATTTGGCTCAGAACTTCGGGTAGTGAAATTAGACGAATGGGGCGGGCTTGAAGCAGGCTCTGCTTTCACCTCTGAAGAAGATGTACAAGGTAAGTTTATACAGCCCATGCAAATAAGTTCCGATCGATATTGGAGCGTTGATCCTTTCACTTCTGATCCTGGCCTAGCTTGTCAACACATGGAAGAAATTATTCAAAGGGAGGGCCCGGTAGATATCTGCATACTAGGAATAGGAGTAAATGGACATATTGCTTTAAATGAACCAGGGGAGGAACTCCAATTGCCCTTTCATGTAGGTTCCTTGGCAGAATCTACCTTGGCTAATGGAATGATAAAAACCTTGAAGCACGCTCCATCTTTTGGAATGACTATGGGAATGAGGTCCATTTTGCAATCTGAAATGATTGTTCTTTTTATTGCAGGATCAGGAAAGAAACAAGCGTTTGAATTTTTAAAAGAGGAGCAACTTACTACCCAATTTCCTGCCTCTTTTCTTTGGTTACACCCCAATGTCCAGGTTTTGGTAGATTCTACAGCCATTTAGTTGTGTTTATTTGTTAAGAAACGCGAGTAATTAGGGCCCTCAAGGGGCCTATAAAAAAATAAAGTCTAGTCATTGCGGATAAGTTCCGATTTTCTACCTTTGCACCACTTCAAAAGTGAAGGTAAACGGAGTGGTAGTTCAGCTGGTTAGAATGCCTGCCTGTCACGCAGGAGGTCGCGGGTTCGAGTCCCGTCCATTCCGCATCAAAAATATAAAGAGTAATATTGGCTTTAAAGCCACCCTATAGCCCGAATGTAAATTAGGGTTACTGGGAACAGTACTGGAGTGGTAGTTCAGCTGGTTAGAATGCCTGCCTGTCACGCAGGAGGTCGCGGGTTCGAGTCCCGTCCATTCCGCAAAAGTCCCTTTGAGAGAAGGGACTTTTTTTTTGGTGCAGTATTCATTTTTATGTAGATTTTTTGGCCTTTCAATCTACCTAGGATAAGTAAGGCAAATACTCAAGACTATTCTTCTTGGATACAGACTATTGATTATCTTTGAATCGTAAATAAACTAACCAATGGTATTAGAATTTGAAAAACCCATTGCAGATTTAGAGCAAAAACTTCAGGAGATGAAAGATTTGGCTAGAGGGAGAAACATCGACCTGAGTAAAGATATTAACTCCTTGGAAGGAAAGATTTTGGCCTTAAAAAAAGAGACGTTTGCCAACTTAACCCGTTGGCAACGAGTACAGTTGTCGAGGCATGCAGATAGGCCCTACGCCTTGGATTATATCTACGAGATCACCAACGATTTTATTGAACTTCATGGAGACCGTACCGTAAAGGACGACAAGGCCATGGTAGGAGGCTTGGGCGATATCGATGGGCGAACCGTCATGTTTATCGGGCAGCAGAAGGGAAGAAATACCAAGCAAAGACAAGAGCGAAATTTTGGAATGGCTAATCCCGAAGGCTATAGAAAAGCGCTGAGGTTGATGAAAATGGCTGAGAAATTTGGTAAGCCCATAATTACACTTATTGACACTCCTGGTGCTTTTCCGGGTATTGAAGCTGAAGAAAGAGGACAAGGGGAAGCTATTGCCCGCAATATCAAAGAGATGTTTACCCTCAAGGTACCCGTAATATGTATTATTATCGGTGAAGGGGCTTCAGGTGGTGCTTTAGGTATCGCCATTGGAGACAGGGTATTTATGCTTGAAAATACCTGGTATTCTGTGATTTCTCCAGAATCTTGCTCTTCCATCCTATGGAGATCCTGGGATTACAAGGAGCAAGCTGCGGAAGCATTGAAGCTTACCTCTACTGACATGAAATCCAATGGATTGGTAGATGACATTATTCCCGAACCTCTAGGAGGTGCTCATAAGGATATCAAAGAAATGTCCAAAACCATCAAAAAGGCAATTCTACAAGCGCTCAAAACCTTGGATAAACAAAGCCCTGAGGAAAGAATATCACAACGCATCGATAAATTTTGTGCTATGGGTGTGGTGGTAGAGTAATAACTATCTCATGCCGGGGGGTTTTATTAAAAATACAATTAAAGCAATCTTCTACAGGTTGCTTTTAATTTTTACCTAAGTCTGTTTATAAATGGAAGTTTTTGCTCTCGATACTGGATATTTTAAGCTTGATGGAGGTGCGATGTTTGGAGTAGTTCCAAAATCCTTGTGGTCAAGAACCAACCCAGCTGATGAAAATAACCTGTGCACCTGGGCCATGCGCTGCCTTCTTGTGGTAGAAGGAAATAGGGTAGTTTTGGTGGATACGGGGATAGGAGATAAGCAAGATTCTCGGTTTTTCTCACACTATTACTTGCATGGAGATGATTCCTTGCAAAAGAGTCTTGCCAAGATAGGGGTTATACCCAGCGACATTACCGATGTGTTTTTGACCCATCTACACTTTGATCATTGCGGTGGCGCCGTACGCTACGGTTCCCATGGACAGTATGAACTTACCTTTCCCCAAGCCAAGTACTGGTCCAATGCATCGCATTGGCAATGGGCCACTAGGCCTAACCCTAGGGAGAAAGCCTCTTTTTTGGAAGAAAATATTCAACCTTTACAAGACCTTGGTGCCTTACATTTTGTGGATTTGAATCAAAAATCTCTCTTTTCAGGCTTCGATTTTATTACTGTGGATGGGCATACGGAGCAACAGATGCTTCCCAAACTCCATTACAAGGAAAGAACATTGGTATTTATGGCTGATTTACTTCCCTCCGTAGGACATATTCCATTACCCTATGTGATGGGTTACGATACCAGACCCTTACTTACCTTACAAGAAAAGAAGGAATTTTTAGAAGAGGCGGCACGAGAAAACTATGTACTTTTTCTAGAACACGATCCAAATTATTCTTGTTGTACTGTCAAGATGACTGAAAAAGGCGTTCGACTGGATCAAACTTTCCAATTAAATGAGCTATAAATCAAGCTTAGGGATCGCCCTCTCAGGTGGTGGCATTAGAGGTATAGCCCATTTGGGCGTACTAAAAGCTTTTGGCGAGTATGGGATATCTCCTAAGAAGGTTTCAGGAACTTCTGCGGGTGCTATTGTAGGTGCATTGTTTTGCCAGGGGTACAGTCCAGAGGAAATTATGAAAATCATCCACGAAACCAAGTATTTTCGCCTTTTGAGACCAGCGATTTCTTGGAAGGGGTTATTTAGAATAGAATCCCTAGTTGATGTTTTTAAAGATTTCTTTCCTCATAATTCTTTTTCAAAGCTCTCTATCCCCCTGTCTGTGGCCGCCACAGATATTAGTTTAGGAGAGGTTGTCTATTTTGAAGAGGGAGAACTCATTCCACCCATTTTGGCTTCATGCTGTATTCCAGGGATGTTTGAACCCATCGTGTACAATTCCAGGTATTTGGTTGACGGGGGAGTACTCAACAACCTACCTATTGAACCCTTACAAAAAGATTGTGATCTTCTGGTAGGGGTTAATTGCAATCACCTTCCTGCGGAAAAAGATATCAGAAATATTAAAAACCTCATTGAGCGAACGGTGATAATGACTATGAATTATAATGTTTACAGCAGGATTTCCTCCTGTGATTATTTTATTGAGCCTCCTGGATTGGGAAAATTTGGTGTTTTTGACATTAAAAAAGCCCCACAATTGTTTCAAGCAGGATATGAAAGGGCTATGAATTTGATAGAACAATCTCCCGGCTTACTAGAATTACCCTACCAAACCCCATTGTCCGCTCCACAGTCATGATGAAACGCCTTTCTCGACTTATTTTTTGGATAACGGGCTGGACGCTAGCCCCCAATTGGCCCAAAGGGGTGAAAAAGGCTGTTTTAATAGCTATCCCTCATACCTCCAATTGGGATATTTTGTATGCTCGATCTGCCTTTTACCTGATGGATATTCCCGTGCGATTCACCATAAAAAAAGAATCTATGGTAGGACCTGTAGGGTGGTTGTTGAGAGGCTTAGGTGGTATATCGATCGATAGGCAACGTGTACCTGGAGGGGGCAAGCAAACCTACACGGAGGCCATGATTCAAATGCTAAATGCTCGCGAAGATTTGGTTGTCATGGTTACTCCAGAGGGAACAAGAAGTGCTGTAAAAGATTGGAAAACAGGATTTTATTATACTGCACTTGGAGCAAATGTCCCGATAGTGGTTGGGTACTTGGATTACCAAAAAAAGGTGGCAGGAATTGGTCCATGTATCTATCCCAATGGAGATATAGAAGCCCAAATAGAAGAGTTAAAAAGTTTTGGTAGGGGAATAGTGCCCAAGCATCCAGAGAAGGGTATTATTTGAGCATGTCTGCCGAGAGATTCATCCCCACTCCATACTGCCCAGGAAAAATTATTTTTTAGTCGGAGTCCTTTACTAGCCTAAATCCAACATTGGAAGTACCTGAATCTATGGCCTGACCTTGTCTTGCGGAAGGCCTATAATTGACGCAGTAATTGGAAGCGCATAAAAAAGAACCTCCTTTTATCACCCTCTCCAGAGCATATGGATTAGTAGGATTGTAGCAAGGGCTCATTCCCTGATCTAGCGGGGCCACGCTACCATGCATTCTTGCATATTTCAATGCGTCGTACCAGTCTGAGGTCAATTCCCAAACATTACCTATCAGATCATAGGTTCCATAGGGGTTTGCCGGATACGATTTTACGGGAGATGTGCCTAAAAAACCATCTTTTGCTAGGTTCTGAATTGGAAAATTTCCTTGGAATGTATTAGCCAGGTAAATCCCTCCTGGGGCAAATTCGTTGCCCCAAGCAAATGTGCTCTCTTCTAACCCCCCTTTTGCTGCATATTCCCACTCTTGTTCGGTAGGAAGGCGCATTCCTTTCCACTGGGCATAGGCTTCTGCATCTTCGTAGGCTATATGAACAACCGGGTGATTTTCTTTTCCTTTAATCGAGCTACTTGGTCCTTCTGGATGCTTCCAATTTGCTCCTTGTACCCAAACCCACCAGAGGGAGAGGTCTGTCAAAGGTACAGGGCCTGAAGGCGGTATAAAAACCAAAGACCCAGGTGCCAAATCACTTTCCTTTGGCTTGGGAGTGGAAGGGGGCAATTGCTTTTTGAGTTGCTCCCAATCGATTGGTTTTTCAGCTAGGGTGACGTAGCCAGTAGCCTCTACGAATTCCTGAAATTGAGCATTGGTGACTTCTGTTGCATCCATCCAAAATCCTTCTACTCTGACCTTTACTGCAGGCTTTTCGGGAGCATAGGCATTTATTGCATTGCTCCCTACCACAACTTCTCCTCCCGGTATCCATACCATACCTGTAGGCGTATTGTGCTCTTTAGAAGAAAATAGAAATACTTCGTCCTCACTAGTTTCCTTTGCGTAATGGGCTGCTTTTGTGGTACAAAAAACAACACAGATGGCCAACACTCCCCACAGAATAAAATGAAACAAAATTTTCATATTGGAAATATACGTGGGTTTGCTCCATCTTTCCAATAGCCCTAGCCCAAGCTAGATCTACCTAGATGGCGTCAATTTTTGATTGAACCTTATTTCTAAATTTATTAAATACTCTGGTTCTTTCCTTTTCTCCCGAAGCACTGAGTAAGGTAGATTTTTTAATCAAATGCTCCATGGTTTGGAACATGGACTCATTAAACGTGGGGTTTCTTGATCCTAAAAAATACAAAACACTGTGGTTGAGGTAGGTGATTTTTGTGTCACCTATCTCCGCCATAATCGTATTGTCTCCTGAAACAATTTCATTCAAATACAAGGTAAAATCAGCACTATCGGACGTAGGAGTTTGACCTAAAAGCGTTTTTTTTCCATGTGTGGCCATTTTTTCAATATGATCAATAACTTCCAGGACACTTGCATAAACTCGGGTGGTGATTTCTTTGCTTTCCATCCATCCCATTTCGTGGTAAGATTCTATTTGCCTCAAGGTGGTATTGAGTGCATCCTTATTCCAAATTTCAGTGCTAGGGATATGGGTATAGGTGCGCACAATATTTTTGATATAATCCTCGTAGGGTAGGAGGTAATTTTTATCCAAACTGAATTTTTCTCTTCCGAATTCTTCTTTGGGAAAGATAGATTTCCACCAAAAAAAGAATTTAAAACTGGCCAATACCGGGTGGTAAAAATGATGGAAGGGGGAAAGCTCCTTTATCAAAAAATAAACGTGCCGTTTTTCATGTCCATTTAAAAATTTAAGCTCTTTAAATACATCTTCCAACCAATTTCTCATGCCATCCTCTTGATACCTTTGAGGATTTCCATGAAAAAGAATGGTATTGGAATTCAAACTAAAAAACTCATCCAAAGACACCTTAAAGGTAGAGCAGATGCGATTGAGCTCTTCAAAATCTAGTAGTTTTTCGCCTCGTATTCTTCGGTAGGCGCTGTCCAAACTTACCTGCAAAGCTTCGGAAACCTCAACTGCCAAGGAGGTGTACCCTGGAATGAATGGTTTCAATTTTTGAAAAAAATGGGCTTGTGTATTCATACAATAAAAAATTAAGTGAATTAAAAAATTTTCTTAAATAAATTAAAAATTATTAAATAATAAAATAAAAGCAAAAAAATATAATCAAAATAATTTTATTTTGATTTTAATTAATATTATTGAAGCCTAACTACCCGAATAATTTTTTAAATCCAAGCCAGGTAATTGGGCTTATTTATTTGAATTATTGGCAGGGATATTACGCCTATCTAGAAAGTGGAGAAGGAATCACGGGCAAACTTTCCATACCCTGTGCCGAAACAGCTTGTACGGCAAAGAAGTAATTGTCTTTGCTGTAAGGAAGTTTGAGGCTAGTATCTTCGGTATAGAACTTTTTCTCCCACATGGAGGAGGAAGTTTCCCGCATCAAGACATAGTATCCTTTTGCTATTCCATGGATTGGAGCTTTCCAAATCAGGGAAGTCGAATTACTAAGTCCACGAACATCAATCTTGACTTCCTGAGGCATCCCTGGAGCAAGGGCCAGCGAGGCAGCTGATGCCAAGTTCACTGCTGCTACTTTTCTCAGGTACTCAAAATCCATGAATTCGGGAAGGTCTCCATACTGAACCCCATTTTCTACACGTACGTTTTCATGTTGGTGCAGAAAATTTTCATTCATTTCAGACATACGTACTGCAGTAAATCCATTTTTCATAAAGGGAGTTTGATCTCCGCCACGTAGGAATCGATCGTTTCTATAAATCAATTTCACCTCCATGTGATCCACATAGCGTTCTCCTAGCTCCTTAATGTAGCGAGCAAGTTGCCTGGAGGGACTGTCGTTGTCGGAGTTGATTGATCTACGAATAGTTGCTCCTCGCTCATCTTCGGCAAGTGGAATGGTTTCTGAAAAAACGCGCATCACCGTGTTGTTGCTGATGTTGGTTTCGGAGGAGTTGCTATTTCCGACAATATCATTGTTGAGTACTGCCTCGATTTTCCAAGACATTTCTTTTGCCTTGTCAGCAAGGTAGGTAGCCCCTTTTAGGCCTTGTTCTTCTCCCGTAAATGCTACGAAAACCAAGGTAGCAGGAAACTCAGTTTGGGAGAGGATACGCGCAAGTTCGAGGACCAAGGCCACACCGCTGCCATCGTCATTGGCTCCAGGAGATGCACCGGTAGCATCCATCACATCCTTGTTTCGGGAATCCAAATGCCCTGAAATCAGGATCATTCGGGGATCTTGCTTGTTGTTTGTCCCATGGAGCATGGCTACCACATTTGCAACTTTTGCATCGGTTACAATTCTTCTTCCGTCGCCCGGCACTACAAACTCATCAATCATCGAAGTTAATCTTCCGTTTGATTTACTCGAAAATTCTGAAAATTTAACCTTCACGTAGTTTTGAGCGGCAATCATTCCCTGCTCCGCATCCGTATTTAGGGTATGTCTACTTTTAAAAGATGCCAGAGCTCTGACATAGTTCTCCAAGCTATCGGAAGAAATTTGCTGGACCAGTTGCTCGATTTCGGAATTTCTTTGGACGACATGCTGTCCAAAACCAGGTAGGGTAATAATAAATGCAAAAAGAAGAAGGAATTGCAGTCTCATGGTATAGTTCTTATCTATAGTTCATCTTAAATTTAGTTCAGATTTACCAAACACCACTTTATTTTACATGAATACATTTCCATTACCGTCCAAAGGTGAATATCCTCCCTTTTACGAAACGTATATTTCCCTGCTGAAAGACTCTCATTTTTCAAACCTTGTTCTTTCTCAAGTGAAAGAATTAAAGGATTTTTATGCCTCGAAGCCTTCCGGTTGGGAGGATACCCCCTATGCCTCAGGAAAATGGAGTCCCAAAGAAGTGCTAGGCCATTTGTTGGATACCGAACGGATCATGACCTTTCGTGCCCTTTGCATAGCCAGAGGGGATAAAAACTCCTTTCCAGGATTTGATCAAGATCCCTATGTTCAAGAAGGACAATTTAATGCTGTACCCCTAGACTTATTGCTTACCGATTTTGTCAACCAGCGCCAAGCCATTCTCAGCCTGGTTCGTACCCTTCCGGCATCTTCTTTTCAAGAACTTGGCACTGCCAATGGAAACCCCATGAGCGCTAGGGCATTGTTTTGGATCATTCCTGGCCATTTCAGACATCATTTTAACGTGCTACAAGAACGGTATTCCTAGGAGGCTAGCATTTTTTGTCACCAAACTTTTCTACGATGAAATTCTTAAGCCATTTCTGTAATTTTTTCTTAACCTAACTAAAAAATTGCGTTATTTTCTTTTCTAAAAAAACTTAAAATCACATGAGACATTTACTCTTCAGTTTGGCCATTTTGGCTTGTATGCCGGCTGTTTTTGCCCAGACGACTAGAAAAATAGAGGTGGAATCAAAAGTTGAATCTACCTCTGAAGTAATGATCAAAGGGAAGCGAGTGCCTTACAAAGCTACTGCTGGAACCCAACCGGTATGGGACGATAAAGGGGAGCCAATTGCCTCTCTTTTCTACACCTACTACGAACGTACAGATATAGCAGATCGCAGCAAGAGACCCTTGGTGATCAGTTTCAATGGAGGGCCAGGATCTGCCTCCATCTGGATGCACTTGGCCTACACAGGACCTGTGGTGTTGAATATTGATGAGGAAGGCTATCCGGTCCAACCCTATGGAACCAAAGCCAATTCCCATTCCATTCTCGATGTGGCAGACATTGTCTATGTGGATCCAGTAAATACGGGATACTCCAGAATAGTGAAAGAAGATACCCCTCGATCTACTTTTTTTGGAATCAATGCTGATATCAAATACCTCGCAGATTGGGTCAATACCTTTGTCACCCGACAAAATCGCTGGGCTTCTCCAAAATACCTAATCGGGGAAAGCTACGGTACCACAAGGGTAGCAGGACTAGTGGCTCAGCTCCAAAATTCCCATTGGATGTATTTCAACGGGGTAATCCTAGTGTCTCCGACAGACATGGGGATTTTGCGCGATGGGCCTGTGAAAATGGCGAACTATTGGCCCTACTATGCAGCTACAGCCTGGTACCATCAGGCCCTGCCTGCAGAATTACAAGCCAAGGATTTGGATGAGATCTTGGCCATCGTAGAACCTATGGCTGTAAATGAGATTCTGCCAGCCATGGCCAAAGGAGGTTTACTTTCTGAAGCAGAGCGTGAAGCAATCGCTACCAAAATGGCTTACTATTCAGGCTTGAGTAAGGAATCCATTCTTCAACATAACCTGATGGTTCCTACCAGCTTTTTTTGGAAAGAGCTCCTACGAGAAAGAGATGGCATGACCATAGGTCGATTGGATAGCCGGTACAAAGGATTTGACCGCATGGAGGCTGGGGATAGATACGACTATGATCCTGCTTTGACCAGCTGGAATCATGCCTTTGCGCCAGCCTTTAATTTGTACGCCAAGAATGTACTTAAGTACACTACGGACTTGACTTACAACCTTTTTGGCCCAGTGAATCCTTGGGATCGTAGCAATGAAAACACGGCGAACGATCTAGGCACGGCCATGAGGCAAAATCCTTACTTGCATTTGATGGTTCAGTCCGGGTATTTCGATGGGGGTACGGACTATTTCAACGCAAAGTATAGCACCTGGCACATAGATCCCAATGGAAAAATGAAAGATAGAATCGATTTTAAAGGATACCGTTCTGGGCATATGATGTACTTGCGTGCCGAAGACTTGGCCACCTCCAACGAAGATATTCGCCAATTTATCCAAAAGTCTGCCGTGGCTCCTGGAGAAGCTGCGAAATACAAGTAAGTCTAGATTTTGTTACAGCAAAAAGGGTCCTGAGTCATCAGGACCCTTTTTTTAGGGTAATGCGAGTAGAGAAAACTCCTCCAAGGAGCACACCTCTTCCGAAAGCCCTAAACTTTTACCTAGGAGCCGGTATACATCCTTTAGTCCATTGCCCGCATGTCGTAACTGCTGTATGGAAAATGCTCCTGCTGATTTGGAGAGTTTACTATGATCAGGACCTTTGAGTAAGGGATGATGGTAAAAGGTGCTTTTTGCAAACTCCACTTTTCCAAGAATACGAGCTAGATCGAGTTGGGCTAGGGTAGAAGGAAACAAATCCTGTCCTCGTACAATCAGATCTACCCCAAAATGCAGGTCATCTATCAACGAACAGAGCTGGTAAGCAGGAAGCCGGTCTTTTTTACGTACCACATAACAGCTAGCTTCTTCTGGAAGCAAGCTGTTTTTCCGTAGATCTGGATAGGAGGTATAGTCTAGAAAATCAGCGTCCAAGGTATTTACTCTCCATGCGCTTTCTTCCTTATCTAAAGGAAATTTTTTGTCTATGCAGTTCCCCAAGTAAACTCCATTGGGATGGAGCTGAAAGATTTGACTTCTACTGCAGGTACAGGAAAATACCTGCTTGGTCTCCCGAAGCTCCTTTAAGGCAGCCTCGTACAGAGGTAATCGTTTCACCTGAGACCACTCCTGCTCAAATTCTTCCAAGGATTTTGGGCCTTCGTCTACCTCTATTTCTAAAAAATTCAAGGTTTCAAAAATGTCTTGTACATACTCGGGCCTATACCTTTCCCTGTCTAAATCATCAATTCTTAACAAGAGTTTTGCTTCATGACGCTTTGCTAGAATCTTAGTGAGTAGAAAAGAATAAGCATTTCCCAAATGAAGGAAGCCACTAGGTGTGGGGGCAATGCGCGTACGTACAAACTTCATGGTTCAAAGGTAATTTTTATCCTCGCCAAAATAAATGCACCTAGGTTCAGTTCTTAATTTTCTTTAACATCTAGGATGGTACGACTTCTACCGAAGTGACTACTTTTGTGGGCACATGAGAAGGTATTGGTTTTTGGTTTTTTTCCTATTCCAACTGCTAGAGGTATTTGGTCAAAGAAAATACAGCGGCAATGTCGTAGATGCTTGGGATAAAAAATACTTGGAAGGCATAGAAGTGATCAGTTCTCGTAAGGAAAAGGCAATCTCCAATGCTCGCGGTTATTTTTCAATTGATGCGCTTATGGGAGATACCCTTTCCTTTTCATTTCCTGGGTTTTTAGAAAAAAAAGTGATCTTGGAGGAGGAGACTTTTCTTTTTATAGAGCTCCAAGATCGAGCCCGATTGCTGCCTACCTTTCAGGTTGATGCAGAGCCCTTTCGATTTAGGTTTAAAGATGGAAAACTTAGTTTGGTGGAAGAAGAGGAGAAAACTACCTCTACTTTAAGCCAGCAATTGGGTGCTGGGGTATTGGATTCAAGTTCCCCTCAGCCTGGAGTAGCCATTTATGGCCCTATAAGCTATTTCACCAAAAGGAACAGGCAACTCAGGGCTTACGAAAAAAGATTAGAATGGGAAAGGAGGCGAAGTGGCTATTTAGAAATTATAGATTCCGATTCCCTTAGAAATACGTGGATGAAAGCCTATGGGATAGATAGAAGCAAATGGGATGAACTACTTCTCAAATTCAATGCAAAAAATGCCGAAAATGAGTTTTTAGATTGGTCCAAAGAACAAGTCCTCGTTGCCTTGGAGGAATTTTTAACCTCTGAATTGTCTTCAGATTTTTAACTTTTTCGCTTGAAAGACCAGGTAATGTAAAATCTGGCAACCTCCTCTTCTTGCGTATTTTTACCGATAGAGATTAGGGTAAGGACTTTAGACTCTCCTGCCTGTAAGGAATTTATCAAATCAAAAACTTCTTTGCCTTGCTGGCAGGAAAAAGTGATACGGGTATTCGCTTTTTTGGTGTACTCGGCCTTAAAATCTACAACCAACATGCTAAATGCTCCTCTCCCTGCCAAGGCCATTTGCCCCAATGCTCCCGTACTCAATTCTGCAGCGCCTGCGAGTGCAGCGAAATAAATAGACTTGAAGGGATTTTGGGTTCTCCAGCCGTAAGGAATCTGTACTTCGCAGGAAGTAGTATCCAGCTTTTGCATACGGATTTTCCAAAATAAGACAGATGGAAGCTTGAAAAACATTGCCCACCAAAAAATAAAGGGGTTCATCATTTTTTTTTGATAGGCTAAGGCTGCGGCTGTAGGACTGACTTTAGTTTCCATTTGGACTTAAAAAAAAGATTCTTTGAATTTTATGATAAAATTCAACAATAATAAAGTTCTTTTAGTACATTTAGAATAACCACCCAAAGAAAACCTTCCTATGAAAAAGTTAGCAACTCTATTTTTCGTTGTATATGCATTATCCTCTTGTTCAATCGTGCCACTGACGGGAAGAAGTCAACTTGCCATTTTTACTACCCAAGATTTGATGCCTCTTGTAAAAGACGAGTATAAAGAAACCTTATCAAGTGGTAAGGTATTGACGTCTACCAAAGAAGGCAAACAAATTGTGAAAGTTGGGAATAGGATGGCGGAAGCAGTAGAAACCTATTTGACGGAGCAAGGGTATGATTCCTTAGTAAACGAACTAGACTGGGAGTTTAATTTACTTGAGGACGAGGAAGTGAATGCCTGGTGTATGCCAGGAGGGAAGGTGGCATTTTATACTGGAATTTTACCCTATACCAAGGATGAAACAGGCATTGCAGTAATTATGGGTCATGAATTGGCTCATGCCGTGGCCAATCACGCGGGGGAAAGAATGTCGCAAGAAATCCTATTTGAACTTGGGGTAGGTACTATTGATCTTGCCATGGGTCAAGACCCTACCCTTACCCAGGAGATTTTACTTCTCTCTGTTGGAATAGCTTCTGATCTCAAATTGCTTAGTTTCTCGAGGAAACATGAACTAGAAGCAGATAGAATGGGTTTAATTTTTATGGCCATGGCTGGATATGATCCCAGAGAAGCTCCTTTATTTTGGGGAAGGATGGCTGAAGACGAAGAAGATGACGGATTGACATTTTTGTCTACCCATCCAGGTCATACAAAAAGAATGGAACGATTAAATTCTTTGCTTCCTGAAGCGATAGAGATTTATGAGCAAAGAAAAGGTTCTAATTAGCAATTGAAAGCAGTAAAAAGCTTAGCCTACAAGGACTAGATTTTATTCCGATGTATTTATATTTTAGCGTGCATTGAAGCCACGCAATTTGATCTGGGTAAGTTTTCTTTTTGTATCTAGAGGAAAGTCTCCCCGCATCATCCACTCGTAGTATCCTGGTTCTTCTTTTAGGGCTTGTTCTATAGTTTTGCCCTTGTGCTTTCCGAAATTGAAGATTTCTTGACCTTGGGAATTAAATACAAATCTCCCTGCAAGATCCACCATGCGTTCATTCACCAACTGGTGAATTTTTTTCATGTCATTTTCAAAGGTACCCAAGGCATTGCCTTGCATGTCTTCTACCAATTCACCTTGGTATCGGGCGATTTGGGCTCGGAAAACATCCACCGTAGCTAAGGTGTCTGCCTCAGCACTATGGGCGTTTTCTAATTTTCTGCCGCAGTAAAACTTGTATGCAGCACCCAGGGTTCTTTTTTCCATCAGGTGGAAAATTTTTTGTGCATCAATCAGATTTCTTTTATCCAGGTCAAAATCAATCCCCGAACGTAAAAATTCCTCCACAAGCAAAGGAATATCGTACTTAAGTACGTTAAATCCTCCCAAATCGGCGTTTCCTATAAATTGTACTACCTCTTGAGCTAGGTCTTTAAATAAGGGTTCATGCTTGATGTCCTTGTCGTAGATGCCGTGAATCAAAGAGGCTTCTAAGGGAATCGGTATACCTGGATTGATCCTTCTGGTATACAGCTGCTGCCCTCCATCGGGCATGAGTTTTATTATGGAAATCTCCACTATGCGGTCAGTAGCCACATTGGTTCCCGTAGCTTCTAGATCAAAAAAAGCAAGGGTATTCTTTAGGTTAAGGTGCATAGGAATTAAATTTTTCTTTGAGGGGTTGAAGATCCATATTGTCGTAATTGCCCGAGCTCATCAGGAGGAGGTTGGTATCTGCAAAGTCTTGAGCAAGTAAGAATTCGCTCAAGGCAGTACTATCTGTAAATAGAAGTAAATCTTTTCTTTGGAAGCCTTCCTGTAGCATTTCTTCCGACATCAACTCCAATTTTTTCAAGGCCACTGCATGGGGATTCAGGTAGATGAGCGCAGTATCTGCAGCATCCATGCTTTGGGCATAGTTGGGCAGGAATGCTTTGTTTAGAGAAGAATAGGTATGTAGCTCCTGAACAGCTATCAGTCTTCTGGATGGAAATTGCTTTTTTACGGCCTCTACGGTTGCTTTTAATTTGGAGGGTGCATGAGCAAAATCTCGAAAGAGGGTTCCTGAAGGATGGGAGGCCAAAACTTCCTGACGCTTAGAAGCCCCTTTGAAACTTGAAATGGAAGCATAAAACTGGGAAGGAGATAGGCCTAAAGCTTCGCAAACCAACATGGCTCCCTGAAGATTTTGAAGGTTGTGGTCCCCAAAGACACTTATAGGTAGTGGCCCTTCTGGAGTAATTAAAGCTGTTTTACCTTCAACAATTCTAGCCGGATGCGCTCCGTAAGGAATTTTCTGACCTTTAGACAAAGTTTTCTTTGCTACCGAATCCACGAGGGGATCTGCACTGCAATAGATTAATCCTCCATCCTCCGGCGTCCTGTCCATCAATTGGGAAAACTGTGCTACGTATTCCTCAAAATCCGGAAACACATTGAAATGGTCCCAGGCGATCCCACTGACCAGGAGAAGGTCATGGCGGTAATGGAAAAATTTAGGGGTACGGTCGATAGGTGAAGTCAAATATTCATCACCTTCTATAATCATGACAGGGGCATCTGAAAGTTGCACCATCAAGTCAAATCCTTCTATTTGAGCGCCAACCAAGTAGTCCATGGCCATTCCTTGATCTTTCAACACGTGCAAAATCATCGACGTGATGGTCGTCTTACCGTGAGACCCAGCTATCACCACTCTTTTTTTGGATTGGCTCTGGTTGTAAATAAACTCTGGGAAAGAAAAGACGGGAAGTCCCAGTTCTTGGGCTTTTAAGAGTTCGGGGTTGTCAATTCGCGCATGCATTCCCAAGAGGATTCCATCCAAGCCTGCATGTATTTTTTCTGGAAACCAACCCATTTTTTCAGGTAGTATGCCGGCTTGATCAAGTCTGGTCCGCGAGGGTTCGTAGATTTCATCGTCACTTCCCGTGACGTATTCTCCTTTTTTGACCAAAGCAAGGGCCAGATTATGCATAACAGCGCCACCAATGGCTATGAAATGGTATCTTTTCATGAACGTGATCAACTATGGTACTTTACACCAAACATAATCATAAAAATTTGCTGCAGACTTACCCTCTAGAGATAAGTTTTTACTTTTTAAAAATTCCAAAATTAGTCCTGCTTTTGAGCCTACATAGGGTAATAAAAAGGACTATTTTTTCGTTGAAATGAAGCAAGTAAATAGCCCAAAAATGCAATTCTAGCCTTGTTGATAACTATTGGAAAAATTGTGTAAAACTCTTCCCCAAATGCAGGTAATTTTGATTTATGTCCGATACCACCCCATCCACCCGAGGCTATAGAAAAAAGCCATCTTTTGATTCCCCTACCAATTATTTAGGAAAAGTTCCTCCCCAGGCGACTGACTTAGAGGAAGCCGTCCTAGGTGCATTGATGCTAGAAAAAGATGCCCTCACCTCGGTGATAGATATTTTAAAAGTGGAAAGCTTTTATAAGGAAGGGCACAAGGTGATTTTTCAGGCCATTATTGACCTTTTTACAGAAAGTCAACCCATTGACTTACTGACGGTGACCACCCAACTTAGGAAAAATGGGACCTTAGAAATTGCTGGTGGAGCATTTTACATTACCGAGTTGACCTCCAAGGTATCTTCAGCGGCCAATATAGAATTTCATGCGCGGATCATTACCGAGCAATCCATCAAGAGGGAGCTGATTCAAATTGCCTCAGAAATACAAAGAGATGCCTTTGAGGAAACTACCGACGTCTTTGAACTTCTGGATGGGATGGAGCAGTCCCTTTTTGAAATCTCAGAAAAGAATATTCGTAAGAATTACTCCGACATGCGGTCCATCATGCGGGAGGCCATCCAAGAATTGGAGGTTAGGAAAAATCAAAAAGATGGGCTTACTGGGGTGCCTTCTGGATTTACTGCTCTGGATCGTGTTACCTCAGGATGGCAAAAATCAGATTTGATCATTATTGCAGCTAGGCCTGCCATGGGAAAAACTGCTTTTGTTCTTTCTGTATTACGAAATGCAGCCGTAGACCACAACCGCCCAGTAGCCATTTTTTCCTTGGAAATGTCATCCATTCAATTGGTGAATAGATTGATCTCCTCGGAGGCAGAGTTGGATGCAGAGAAAATTAAAAAAGGTACTCTTGCTGACCACGAGTGGGCGCAATTGGTACATAAAACCTCTCGACTTTCCAAAGCTCCCTTATTTGTAGACGATACGCCTGCCTTGTCTATTTTGGAACTTCGGGCAAAATGCAGAAAACTAAAAGCGCAACACGACATTCAAATGATTGTGGTAGATTACCTGCAATTGATGTCTGGCGATGCCAAGGGTTCTTTTGGAGGCAATAGGGAACAAGAGATTGCCAGCATTTCCAGGGCATTGAAAAAGATTGCCAAGGAATTAAGTATTCCGGTCATTGCACTTTCCCAACTTTCGCGTGCGGTGGAAACTCGCGGGGGAGACAAAAGACCCCAGCTTTCTGACTTGAGAGAATCAGGAGCCATAGAGCAAGATGCTGATTTGGTGATGTTTTTATACCGTCCCGAATACTATGGAATTACAGAAGATGAAGGAGGAGCTTCTACAGCTGGGGTGGGAGAGGTGATAGTGGCCAAGCATAGAAATGGATCTTTGGATACCGTCAAATTGAGATTTATCGGTAGATACACCAAGTTTACTGACCTAGACATGGGAATGGGATATCCTACTTCCGCATCTGCTGGAGTATCCTATGCACACAAGTTTACTTCTAGTGCTTCAGGAATGTCTACTTTCGAAAAGGACCAAACCATCAACCTACCCAGTAAAGCCAACGAAGAAGATACCGATGCTTCCTTCTTGGGTGACAATGAACCGGCTCCATTTTAAGAATTCATGAAAGGAATTCTATTTCAACCTTCTCACCCTTCTAAAATCCAGTACACGGAAGTGGCAAGACCTGCCTGTAAACCAGACGAGGTCTTGGTGCGAGTTAAGGCTGCCGCACTCAATCACAGAGACGAATGGTGCAGGCAAGGATTGTACCCCAACCTGAAGGAGGGTATTGTCCTAGGTTCTGATGGGGCAGGTGTGGTAGAGGAAATTGGTTCAGAAGTGAATCCAAGCTTCCTAGGAAAGGAAGTTATTATTAATCCTGCGCTACATTGGGGATCCAACCCGCGGGCTCAGGGGGCAGAGTTTGAAATTTTAGGAATGCCTAGAAACGGGACTTTTGCTGAATTTGTCACTGTTCCTGTAGATAGAATCCATTCCAAACCCATTCATTTTTCTTGGGAAGAAGCCGCAGCTTTTCCCCTAGCAGCTCTTACTGCCTACAGGGCGGTGGTGGTCCAAGGGGGTGTTACATCCAAAGACAAAGTTTTGGTGACGGGAATTGGAGGTGGAGTAGCCCTTTTTGCCTTACAAATCGCACATGCTTTAGGAGCTACGGTACTGGTCAGCAGCAGTTCAGAAGATAAATTGGCGCAAGCAAAAAAGCTTGGAGCCTCTTTCGGTTTTAATTACACGACGCCCACTTGGACCACTGCCTTGCTTCAGCAAACAGGAGGAGTAGATCTGGTCATAGACGGTACCTCTGGAGATACGCTTTCTTCCTTGATGTCAGTTTGTGTGCCTGGTGCTAGATTGGTGTTTTACGGAGCGACCCGCGGCAATCCACCCCAATTGGAAGCTAGAAAACTATTTTGGAATCAACTCAAACTTATTGGATCTACCATGGGCTCCGATACGGATTTTATTCGCGTTTTGGAGTTGTTTACTTCAGCTTCCCTCAGGCCTACGATAGACCAAGTTTTCTCCTTAGCGGATGCCGAACATGCTTTTGATCGCATGAAAAGGGGTGAGCAATTGGGAAAGATTATTTTGGTGCCTTGAAATCTATTCTAAACCGCTTTCAAAAAGTAAATTTTGATAGGCGTTAGTCAATTCTTTTTTTGTTTTTTCTTCCTTCAACACCGATGCCAATGCAATACCTGACTCAAGGGTCTGTTTTGCTTTATCCATCAGATCTTCTTCACTAAAAAACTGAGCGGCAGGGAAATAAGTTGGAAGATAGTTGGGAAAAGTCTCAAGCAAATAATCAAAAAGATGAGCCGCTTTAGGCTTGTCCAATTCGCGATACTCTAAAGCCAGAGCATAAAAATTGAATGGATTTTCGGGTTCCTCCAACGTAAAAGCCTGTAAGGTAGCGATGCGATCCAAATTGCTCATCAATAGTTTTTTTAATTAAGGACAGCCTGTTATTTTCACGCAAAATAAATCTAAATAACCTAATTCTAAACCAATGAAGATTCTTGTTTGTATCACGCACGTGCCCGATACGACTTCCAAGATTCAATTTACTTCCAACAATACCAAGTTGGATACCGCTGGGGTGCAGTTTATTATTGGCCCCTACGATGATTATGCTTTGGCCAGGGCTGTAGAACTTAGAGATCAGACAGGGGGGACACTAACTGCTGTAAATGTAGGCGAAGCAGAAACAGAGCCTACGTTACGCAAGGCATTGGCTATTGGAGCAGACGATGCCATTCGTGTCAATTCATTTCCCAAGGACAGTTATTTCGTCGCCAAGCAACTAGCACATATTGCTAAGGAAGGTAGCTACGACCTTATCCTGATGGGTAGGGAATCTATTGATTTTAATGGAGGAATGGTTCATGGGATGGTTGGAGAGCTTCTTGGCATTCCTTCTTTTTCTCCCGTGATGAAATTGGATGTGGAAGGCAAAAGAGTTACCATGGCTAGAGAAATCGAAGGGGGTAAGGAATACGTAGAAGCTCAACTCCCCCTCATTGCAGGCTGTCAAGAACCAATAGCCGAATGGAAAATTCCAAATATGCGAGGCATCATGTCGGCAAGAACAAAGCCCTTGACCGTAGTACAGCCTGTCTCTCTAGAAACCCAGGCAGAAGCGGCAAGCTTTCAATTGCCAGCAGCCAAAGGGTCTGTCAAATTAATTGACAAAGATCAGGTGGGAGAATTGGTAAGACTCCTTAAAGTAGAAGCAAAAGTGCTTTGATTTTTTTGTAATTTAAACGTAACAGATAACACATGGCAATTTTAGTATATCTCGAACAAGCAGCTGGAAAAGTAAAATCCACCAGTTTAGAGGCAGTTTCGTTTGCAAAAGCCTTAACTCAGAAAACAGGTGAAGGGGAAGTAGTGGCTTTGGCTTTAGGAACTATGGACCCTTCAGAATTGGCAAAAGTAGGAAAGGCCGGGGCAAGTAAAGTATTCCATGCCTCAGATCCACGACTCACGGAAGGGGTGATCCAAGCCCATGCAAGTGCCGTAGCTCAAGCCTTTAAGTCTTTGGGAGCCAAAACCTTGGTTCTCGCTAAGTCTTCCCTAGGAGATGCTGTATCCGCTAGGTTAGCTATAAAATTGGATGCAGCCTTGGTTTCCAATGTGCTTGAACTTCCTGATTTATCCTCTGGCTATGTAGTCAAAAGAAGTATTTATACGGGAAAAGCTTTTGCTTTTACTCCTATAGCCAAGGAAAATAAGATTTTAGCCATCAAGAAAAACGCCATTGAATTGTCAAAGGAGGGTGCAGATGCATTAGTAGAATCATTTGGCGTTTCCCTAACTGATGCTGATTTTGCAAGCAAAATTACCTCGACCGAAAGGGCTTCTGGTCAAATTTTATTGCCTGAGGCAGACGTAGTAGTCTCCGGAGGAAGAGGGATGAAAGGTCCTGAAAACTGGGGGATGCTTGAAGAATTGGCGTCTACTCTTGGGGCTGCCACGGGTTGTTCCAAGCCTGTTTCCGATATCGGATGGAGACCTCATCATGAGCACGTTGGACAAACTGGAGTAAAAGTTGCCCCTTCCTTGTACGTTGCGGTTGGAATTTCGGGAGCGATTCAACATCTTGCAGGGGTCAATTCTTCAAAATGTATCGTGGTGATCAATAAGGATCCAGAAGCACCTTTTTTCAAGGCAGCGGATTATGGAATTGTTGGTGACGCTTTTGAAGTAATTCCGAAGCTGACCGCTGCCTTAAAGGCTCAATAAATCTAATCGTGGAACAATTGGTAGAACTTGAAATTCTGGGCCTCTCGTCCAATCATTCCCAATCCGGATCATTTACCCTGGTGATGGGAGAAGTGGGCGGTATTCGGCGCTTACCCATTGTCATCGGAATGTTTGAAGCTCAAGCCATTGCGATTGAAATAGAGAAGATTGTTCCCAATCGTCCCATGACCCATGATTTATTCAAATCATTTTCTGATAGTTTTAATTTTCAGGTAGAGAAAGTCGTTATTTCTGAAATGAAAGAAGGGGTATTTTACGCAAAAATGCATTGCAAAAATACCAGCACTGTGGTAGAAATTGATAGTCGCCCCTCCGATGCCATAGCCATTGCTGTTCGATTTGGAGCTTCCATTTTCTGCTCTGAAAAAGTCATGTCAGAAGCGGGAATAGAATTTACCGAAGATGAATCCGATGAAGAAGTGAAAAAGCCAGCCAAACCGGCTTCACCCAAGGCTTCGGCTTCCAAAGAGGGCTCGCTGAAAGATTTCACCTTAGATAAGTTGAATACATTGTTAGAAAAGGCGATTGCCAACGAAGATTACGAGAAAGCTGCCAGGATTCGAGACGAAATAAATAAGAGAAATTAACTCCTAAACCCTGAAAATTTTTCAGGGTTTTTTTCTTGCCAAAGATTGGTCTATTTTTAACAAGTCAATTCACCTTCACTTTATGGAATACTTAAGAGGTACATTCGGAATCCTTTTCATCGTCCTGGTTGCTTTCCTATTCTCGTCTAATCGCAAACGTGTAGACTGGAGGTTGGTTGCTATTGGTATTTCTTTACAACTTGTATTTGGGATTTTGATTACCCAAGTGGGATTTGTTAAAGTAGGATTTCAATTCTTTTCTGAAGGTTTTGTCAAGTTTTTAAGTTTCAGTGAAGCAGGAGCTAAGTTTATTTTTGGAGATTTAGCAGGAACTAATTTTGGGTTTATTTTTGCCTTCAAGGTGCTCCCTACTATTATTTTCTTCTCTACCGTATCGGCTGGGCTTTACTACTTAGGAATCTTACAAAAAATAGTATACGTGATAGCTTGGGTGATGGCCCGAACCATGCGTCTTTCTGGTCCGGAGTCCTTGTCTGCGGCGGGAAATATTTTTTTAGGACAAACCGAAGCTCCTTTATTGGTAAGGCCATTTATTCCCCAAATGAGTAAATCCGAATTGATGTGCCTCATGACAGGAGGGATGGCTACCTTGGCCGGTGGGGTACTGGCAGGCTATGTATCTTTTTTGGGAGGAGACAGTCTGGAGGAGCAAAGTAAGTTTGCTGCCTATCTTCTGGGTGCTAGTATCATGAATGCTCCAGGGGCAATTGTGCTTTCCAAAATCATAATTCCTGAGACTGAAAAAGAAATCAAACAAGACAAGTTGGAAGTCAACAAAGATGCCATGGGAGTGAATATCATTGATGCCTTGTCCATTGGTGCAGCAGAAGGACTTAAATTGGCTTTAAACGTTGGGGGCATGCTTTTGGCCTTTATAGCAGTAATCGCTGCCATCAACTATGGCCTCAGTGGCCTCATAGGTGAGTATACGGGCTTAAACACTTGGGTACAAAGTTCTACCCAAGGTCAGTTTAGTGTTTTTTCTTTGGAATACATATTTGGTCAAATCTTTAGGGTATTTGCCTGGATCATCGGTGTAGAATGGGCGGATACACTTCAGGTGGGAAGCCTTTTGGGACAAAAAACAGTGATCAACGAATTTGTGGCTTACCTCAACCTTGCTGAAATGAAAGAAGCGGCGTCCATCAGTGCCAAATCCATTGTCATTGCCACCTATGCACTTTGTGGCTTTTCTAATTTTAGTTCTATCGCCATTCAGCTTGGTGGAATTTCCATTGTAGCTCCCAATCAACAAGGAAATCTCAGCCGACTAGGTTTAAGGGCTCTTTTGGCAGCTTCTTTGGCCTGCTTGATGACGGCTACTGTGGCGGGAATGCTCTATTGAGTCGAATGTGTCTTCCTTACCCCTTTTTTAATAGCCATAAAGCTGCTTACTGGCTTGTTCGTATTTGTCTCCTGTTATCCATCTAGGGGTTTCCGACCAATTGGCAATTTTTTGGGTTGCCAAAATATAAGCCTTCCAGTATCCTTGGGCATACCCTAAATCAAAGCTTTCTACCTCATCTCCCGCTTTGTGGTAATATTGATTGATCTGATCGTCAAATGCTGTAAATCCTAGAGAAAAAGTAGGTGCTGGGATTCCCTTTCGAGCAAAGTTGACATTGTCAGACCTGTCGTAGAGTCCTTGCTCCGGAGAAGGATCTGCTTTGGCCGTTAGCCCAAATTCTGCTGCCGCTTCGGAGATCAAAAAGTCTGCATTGGTTCTTCCCAAGCCAATTACCGTGATCAGTGAGGTATCGTTGTAGCCGGCATTATCGATGTTCAGGTTGTAAACGATTTGATTTAAAGGAACCAAAGGGTTATTAGCAAAATAAGCACTACCCAAAAGTCCCTTCTCTTCAGCGGTCCAAAGAGCGATTAGTATGGAGCGTTTAGGTGGATTTTTAGCCAAATAGCGGGCAGCATTGAGCACCGCAACGGTTCCTACCGCATTGTCCCGGGCGCCATTATAAATCGAATCTCCCTCTGCATCAGGACTTCCCACGCCTACGTGATCGTAATGTGCTGAAAGAAGTACGTATTCCTTTTTTAATGCAGGATCTGAACCCTCTATCCAAGCAACAACATTTTTACCGTCTAATTTTCTCGTTTCCTTTCCTTCTATGGCCAGTTGGGCTTCACTAACCGTTGTTCCGTTTACCTGATTTTTTACATCCTCAATCCAAAGGTATGGCAAGGTACTCGCCTGCCCCTGGTCTAAACCCAATTGGGATCTATTTAAAAACCCTGCTACCAATTGCCAAGGAACGGACGGCACATTGAAGCGTTCGATCAAGGCAACAGCTCCCGCTTCGGAAGCCCGTAAGGCCTTGGCCCTCCCTTCGGAAAAAAGTTGATTGGGGCTAAATTTATTTGGAGCACCTACATTCGTTATAACGATTTTTCCTTTTACCTCTTTGCCTGCAAATTCTTCTGCAGAGCCAAAGCCAAGATCCACTACCTCCACAGTCCCTGAAAAGGAGTTTCCATCCAATACCAATAGATTTTGGCCTTGTGAAAAAGTAAAATCACCCATCTTGACACTCCCTCGACTTGGGGGAGAAGAAAGGGTAAAAGGAATATCTTGATAATATCCGTTCGCTCCAGGGAGTGGTTTTGCCCCAGCTTTTTTAAGTTCTTGCGCTATATAGGTATAAGCCAATTTCATTTCGGCTCGGATAGGGTCTCTTCCCATCAGAGCATCAGAAGCCAGGTAGGTAAACTGGGCAATGGCTTCTTGAGCTGAAAATTGAGCTTCAATGCTTTGCTTTTGGGCATGAAGTGAAAGGTTTAAGCCAAGGGTTAAGCCTAAGAATAGGATGGATTTTTTCATAGAAGCGATACAAAAGATTTTTTAAAGTAAATCAAATTTTGGGAGCTTTGGATCTTCAATTTTACCTCCCCAACCTAGTATTTCTGAAATTTTTTGAAAATGCAGGGGAGGAGGACAGCTGATTTGAAGGAGCTGTTGGGAAATGGGATGTACAAAATCTAGTTTCCAGGCATGAAGGAGCAAGTTTTGAAGCTGGAAATGGGTTTCAAAATAGGTATTTTGTTTATTGTCCCCATGCTTTTTGTCGCCCACTATATAATGACGGACATGGGCCAAATGCCTTCTGATTTGGTGGGTTCTTCCTGTATGGGGCTCGACCTCCAACAAACTATATCTACTAGTTGGATACCTTCCTGTTGAATTAAATGGCATTTCTGCCTCCCGAATTACCTGAAATTTACTTTGAGCCTCTTGAAGTTTGCCGCTTCTCTCACTTTTCAAGGGATGATCTATCACCCCACTTTTTTCAAGCGGAATTCCTCTAGCGATGCAGAGATATACTTTTTTGACCTCTCTATCCATAAACAATTGCTTTAATTGGGGAAGTATGACTTCATTTTTAGCAAAAAGTAAACATCCACTGGTCGCCCTATCCAAGCGGTGAACAGGTGAAACCCAAGAGCCAAGTTGGTCCCGAAGGCGAATCAAAGCATTTTCTTCCTCTCCAAAGGCTTGTCTGGTTTTATGTACAAGTAATCCTGCCGGTTTATTGACTACCAGTAAGTGTTCGTCCTCATGAAGAATCTGAAGCATTTTTAAAATTGGATTTAAAACATTTTAAAAAATCAATTATAAAATGGTTCCTGAACCTATGCACTCGTCATTGGAGTACCATGCTACAAATTGACCAGGAGCAATTCCTTTTTGAGCTTGTTCAAAAACTACATAAAGATGGTCCTCACGTTGAATTAGGGTTGCTTTTGCTAAGGGCTGTCTGTAGCGAATTCGAGCTAAATAACTTGCAAATTGTCCAGGTTGCAGCCTGAGGTCCTCTCTTATCCAATGTACCTGATTCTGAGGAACAACTAACCCATATCGGTTTAATCCAGGATGTTCTTCTCCTAATCCGGTGTAAATAATATTTTTCTGGGTGTCTGTATGGATTACAAAAAGCGGTTTACCTGTACCTCCCACCTGCAGTCCTTTCCGCTGTCCTACGGTAAAGTAATGTGCGCCGCGATGGGTGGCGATCTCTTTACCATACTCAGGAAGGTAGGCTGTTGGCCTGCAAATGAGGTCCAATTGTTCTTGCGACCATGCTTGGGGTGGAATTCCGGAGGGAATTTGAATATTTCTGTAAGCAGAAAGCTCTTCCGAAATCTGAATGATTTTACCTGTTTTCGGTTTTAGCTGTTGCTGTAAAAAATCAGGCAAACGAACTTTACCAATAAAACATAGGCCTTGAGAGTCTTTCTTTTCTGCTGTTACCAGTCCAGCTTTCTTGGCCAAGTTGCGTACTTCAGCTTTTTGGAGGTGTCCAATGGGAAAAAGGGCCTTTGACAATTGTTCTTGAGAGAGTTGACACAAAAAATAACTCTGATCCTTATTGGCATCGGCACCGGCAAGAAGTTGGTATACGGAAGCACCTTGTTGGAAAATTTCTCCTTTTTGACAGTAATGTCCGGTGGCTACAAAATCGGCTTTTAATTTTAATGCCGCCTGCAGGAAGATATCAAATTTAATTTCCCTATTGCAAAGAATATCCGGGTTGGGGGTTCGGCCTACGCTGTATTCTGCAAACATGTAGTCTACGATGCGCTTTTGGTACTCTTCGCTTAGATCAATGGCTTGAAAGGGAATTCCTAGCGCTTGAGCTACCAACATGGCATCGGTGGAATCTTCCATCCAAGGACACTCATTGGAAAGGGTTACGGATTCATCGTGCCAGTTTTTCATAAACATGCCGATAACCTCGTAGCCTTGGTCTAGTAATAACTTGGCAGCTACACTGCTATCTACTCCTCCAGAAAGGCCGACAACAACTCTAGGTTTTGTTTTCATAGGTAGTGGGTAATGGAGTAAAGGCCCATTAGGATCACCGTATTGCTAGTACCTGGTAGGTACAAGCCCTGCAAAGGTACGCAATGACTTTCTGTTTTGAACAATTCAAAATTTCTCTTTGTTTTATTCTTACATGCAGAGTTAAAAAGCGCATTTTTTTTAAGAAATGACGATAAAGGAAAGAATTCAGCGGGGTGATTTTTTACCTGAACTGCGCTTCGAGACTGCCCGAAGTGGAGGGCCTGGTGGGCAGCATGTCAACAAGGTAGAAACGAAAGTGTATTTAAAATTTGAGGTTATGACCTCAGTAGTCTTAGGAGAAGAAGAAAAACTGACTTTGATTCAAAAAAACCGAACCAAAGTGGATCAATTGGGTATGTTGCAGCTATATTGCCAAGAGACGCGCTCCCAACTTCAAAATAAGGACCTGGTCATTCGAAAGTTTTACGAGCTATTACTACATACGTTTCAAAAAAAGAAAATTCGTAAGGCTAGTCGCCCAAGCAAATCAGC
>JAJTDZ010000018.1 GCA_021298245.1 Algoriphagus sp.
AAAATGAGGCCTTGAAAAAAGTAAGCGTATCAGGGATGTATGATTTGCAAGTCAAACCCAAAGCATATACCTGCTACTCTGAACCGGTGAAATTGGAGGTCTTTATTCAGGAAAAGGAGTTGAAAGTAGATTTTGATTTTGGAGTGCAGGGCACAGGCATTAAAGACGATGCAGGAGGAGGAATATTTCCAGATGACGTAATTGAGTTTAAAGACCTTTCCGAAGATAGGATTGTAAAATGGGAATGGGATTTTGGAGATAGCACCTCCTCGGCTGAAAAAAATCCAACCCATACCTACGGCAAAAAAGGGGAATTCCGGGTGACCTTGAAAGGATACGATGCCTACGGTTGCATAAAATCTATGACTAAAATACTCCGTATCACCAAAAGCTACAGGCTTATGGTACCCAATGCTTTTACCCCTACCCAGACGAGCAACACCACCTTTGTCCCTAAATTCAGAGGTATAGCAAGCTTGGAGTTATCTATTTTTAACCTTTGGGGGGAATTGATATTTAGGACCAAAGAACTTGATACCAAGGGTTGGGACGGTACCTTGGAAGGCAAACTCATGGATGCTGGATTTTACTTTTACAACATAACGGGCAAAGCAAGGGATGGAGAAAAAGTAGAATCACAGGGAAAATTTAGGTTGATCCGATGAAAGGGAAAGAGATATTCGCTTTGGTATTTTCTTTGATGAGCTTGACTTCCCTGGCCCAAGACATTCAATACAGTCAATACTACGCCAATCCTATTTACCTCAATCCGGCCATGACCGGAAGTTCGGGGATGACCCGATTCGGAGTTAATTTTAGAAATCAATGGCCAGGCTTGGACCAGACTTTTTTGGCCTATACTGCCTTTGCAGATCATTTTGAAGAAAGGCTTAATTCTGGATTTGGAATAATTGTCCAAGGTGCAAGCGAGTCGTTTACCAAAACCAATTGGAACGAACTGGGATTGGTTTACAGCTATAGGGTACAACTTTCTTCATCCAGTTTTATTCAAGCAGGTATCCAAGGTAGTTTTGTTGCCAGAGATGCTGCTTTTGACCAAGTGGTTCTTGGTTCCCAGCTCAATATTGCGACCGGAACCATCAACCCAGGTGGAAACGGTTTTGAAGGGGAGAGTCAAATCCGAACTAGTGATGCCCATGCTGGCTTGGTATATTATGGAAAAAGAGTATGGCTTGGTACTTCTGTGGCCCACCTGCTTCAGCCTGACATCAGTTTCTTGGCCGGAGGAAGCAATAAACTTCCTTTGAAAATGGGAATTCATGGGGGATACCGATTTGATTTGGCACCAGGGAATATCAATGACTACTTCAACAATACCGATCAAGAACGCTCTTTGTCCATAGGGTTCAACTACAAAGAGCAGGGTAGGTATTCTCAACTTGATCTAGGGACCGAATTTTTCTTTGATCCTCTTGCCTTAGGGATTTGGTACCGTGGCTTACCTACCAAGTACGGATTACCCAATCACGAGTCATTGGTTAGTATGGTGGGACTCAGCCTAGATTCAGGATTAGATATTGGATATAGCTTTGATTTCCCACTTTCAAGTTATAGCCTGGGTCGCTCTGCAGGTAGCCATGAACTATCCCTACGCTACGTTTTTTCCTCCCGTCCCGGGAGAAAATACCATGCTCCCTTGCCCTCTTTTCGGTATTGAGGAAAAGAAAAGTTTAGAGTTAGGAAGTTTAAAGTACGAAATACGAAATACGAAATACGAAATACGAAATACGAAATTTTTCTTTCTTGTCTCTTTACTCTTGTTTCTTACTTATTTCTGTAAGACAAAGCCCTTTTTTTCTATCCTCTAATTCTATAATTTAGATTTGGAAACTAGTGGTGATGAAAAAAATAGGATTCTTTAGTGCCTTGATTCTCCCTGCCCTATTGGTCTTAGGAACTTATTTGGGAGGTCCTTTTCTGTGGATGATCCATGTTTTTGTTTTTTTATTGGTACCACTGATGGATTATATGCTTCAGAAGGATACAACAAATGTACCTGCTGCCGAAGTAAGCCAAGTCACCAAGGAGAGATTTTACAAACTCATCACTTTTATCTGGGTATATGTTCAACTGGCCTTATTATTTTGGGGTTTTTATGTGGTCAGTAGCCAAGAGTTGAACCTTATCAGTTGGATAGCTTTTACTACAGGAATGGCATTGATTACTGGGGGGATTGGCATTACAGTAGCCCATGAATTGGGTCATAGGACCGAAAAATTAGAGCAAACCTATGCAAAGGTCTTGCTGATGACCGTGGCATACATGCATTTTTTTATAGAACACAACAGGGGGCACCACGTACGAGTGGCTACTCCTGAGGATCCAGCTACAAGCCGAAAAGGGGAAAACTTTTATGCTTTTTGGTGGAGATCCGTGACCCAAGGGTACCTAAGTGCCTGGAAGCTAGAGCTAGAGCGCCTCAAAAAAAAGGGACTCAGCTCACTTTCTTTATCCAATCAAATGATTTGGTTTCAGTTCTTGCCCCTCCTTTTTATAGCTTCTGTTTTTCTTTTCTTTTCCTACTTGCAAAACCGATGGGTTTGGGAAGTTCCTGTATTTTTTGCAGTCCAAAGCGTGCTAGGATTTTCTTTACTTGAACTGGTCAATTATTTGGAGCATTATGGCATGGAGAGAAGAAAGTTGCCTTCAGGCCATTACGAAAAAGTCACCCCATTACACTCTTGGAATGCTTCCCACGTGGTCAGTAATTTTCTATTGTTCCAATTGCAACGCCACTCCGATCACCATGCTCATGCGCACAAAAGGTACCAGCTCTTAGACCATTCGGATGATAGCCCGCAGCTCCCTGCAGGATATTCATTTATGATTCTTGTGGCTTGTGTTCCTCCCCTTTGGTTTTCTTGGATGGACCACCGCTTGGAGCAATGGCAACGGGAACGTAAACTCCACTTAGTCCAGTAGGAAGTTATTGAAAAAGGTACTTTTTAAGGCAAGCCAAAGAATAAACAAAAGCATGGCCCAAAAAAGGTAAATCCTATAAAAGTCGGCCGTTTCTTTATACCGATTTTCAAGAATTTCGGTTTTTTCTAACCTATCAATTTCTTTAAAAATAGAATTCAATGCTTGGCCGTCTGAGGCTCTGAAAAATTGACCATTTCCGATGCTGGCAATTTCTCTAAGGGTGGACTCGTCAAGGTAGCTTTCCACCATGTTTGGACGACCAAAAAAATCAGTGCCGTAGGGAACCATCCCATCTTTGCCCACTGCAATGGTGTACAATTTGATATCAAAAGCAGTTGCTAGCTGGGCAGCGAAAATAGGATCTACATTTCCTGCATTGCTCTCTCCATCGGAAAGTAAAATCATCACTTTCGATGGGGATTCGCTGTCTTTCATTCGGTTTGTTCCCGCAGCAATCGCTGATCCTATCGCAGTTCCTTTGGTCTCAATCATAGAAAAATTGATTTCCTCAATTAGACTGGTAAGCAAGTCATAATCGTTGGTAAGCGGAGATAGGGAATAAGCTTCTCCAGAAAATACTACCATGCCAATTCGGTCTCCAAATCGTCCATTGATAAATTCAATGGCGGTTTTTTTAGCAGCTTCCAAACGATTGGGAATAAAGTCTTGCAAATCCATGGACTCTGAAATATCCATGACCAGCAGGATATCAATTCCCTCGGTATATTGTTCTACTCGCTCATTACTTCGCTGAGGCCTAGCCAAGGCCACCGCCAAGAGAATTAAAAACAAAAAGAAAACGCCGCCGGGAATAAGTCTGAGATAGGTCCAAGGATTCCCTTTGGTAGCCCTTTTTGGAAGGGAAAGCTCCAGCACGGGTCTTTTGAGAAACTTGACAAAGTTGCGAAGCAGGATAAGTAAAGGAATCAACCAAATGAGGTTAAGCAAAAGAGGATTTTCCCATTCGTAGGATTGAAAGGTCTCTGGCAAAAACCAGGACCAAGAAAAGAACTCAGCGAGCGACTTTATCATGGCTTATCTGGTTTTTACGTAGGATATATTTTGCCTTTGCTACTTCAAGAAGATAGCTAGTAGCTGTTTTTGTTTCACTTTGTGCACCCGCATAAATAATCATATCAATACACCGTAAGGCATGAAGGACTTCCTTATCTTCTAATGCAGCTGCAATTTCACTTGAAGTCCACTCTTGAAAAGGAAGGGAAGTAATGCTCTCCAGGTAGCCTTTCCATAGACCCACCACCTCATCAGCGAGTTGCTGTGAAGGTTTCTTCTGCAGTTGTTCGCCTAATTTTTTCCACTTCCTTTCAAACTGTATCCAGCGTAATTTTTCCCTATTCTTTTTGAAAATAGTTCGGATACGTTTGGCAAAAAGTAAAAACAGGATCAATAGGATACCTAAAACTCCTCCCGTAATGATTCCAATCAATAGCCAATTGGTAGGTTTTTCCAAGGGTTGGTACACGTTATTTTCTTTAAATACCAACTGCTCGGGAATGGAGTCCATGGTCAACTTCAGCTGAAGCATGGCTTCAGGAGTATAGTAGGTAATGCTATCGTATCGATTTAACTCAAATACAGGCAAAGACAAATAGGAAGTAGAATTCAAAGAAAAATTGGATAGAAAATAAATGGCACTATCCTGCGTGATACCTTCTTGAGTATTGGAGGTAAAAGTCTTTTTTTCTAAAAAAACAAAGGGAGAAAAATCGTAAGTAGAGTCAGGAAAAATAAGTTGACTTGCCTGAGGATAGCTTGCTTTGAGGACAAAGCCTACCCGCTCTCCAAGTCTGGCACTATCTTGGGTAAAATACCCGCGGAGCTCCACTTTCTGTGATAGAACAGGAAGACTTAATAAAACAAATAAAAGAACAGCACTGTATTTACCCACGCTTCATTCGTTTGTTTCGGTACTTAAATAAATCAATCAAGGGAGCTACAATATCTTGTCTGGAATCAATGGTTAGGTAATTGATTTGATTTTTTTTACAAACCTCCTTTAGGTTTTCTCTCTCTTGGGTAAATGTATCGGATATTTTCTTGGAAAAGGTTCCAAAGGCGGTATTGATCCAAGTGGTTTTTCCTCTTTCTTTATCGAAAATCGGTATGATTCCTAAGGTAGGTAAGGTAGATTCTCTAGGATCAGTGAGTTGTATGGCTACTACATCGTGCCGCTCCGCTAAGGCTCTAAAAGAACGCTCGTACCCTTGATCAATAAAATCAGAAATGATGATCAAGATGCTCCTTTTCTTGATCAAGTTGAGCGCAAAAGAAAAAAGCCCATTCAAGTCAGTTTTGAGACTTTTATTCTGATGCTCAAATATTCCTCGTATGATTTTTACGCCCTGCTTACTTCCTTTGGTAGGTAGAATTAATTTTTCCTTCTGATCCGAATAGGAGATCAATCCTACTTGGCTCCCTTCGAAGACTGCAGCAAGGGTAAGTACACCAGCAATTAATTTTCCTTGATCAATTTTCTTTTGCCCTTGTTGGCCAATGTCTTGACTTCCAGATATATCCAATAGAAAATAAACAGATTGATCTTTTTCCTCCTTAAAGGTCTTCACGAAGGTACCATGCCCTTTTGCCGAGACCTTCCACTCAATGGTACGGACGTCATCTCCGTACTGGTAGGGTCTGAGGTCATCAAATTCTAATCCCGAGCCTTTGAATAGCGATTGGTACTCCCCTTGCAAGTGGTTGTTGGCCACTTTACGAATCATGATTTCGTACTTACGTAATTTGCTAAATAGCTGATCCATGGATGGGATTTGTTTGGCTAAGTTAAAGTCTTGTAGCGAAAATTAAAATTTGAGTGCCACCTCAGCCATAGATTTAATCCGTTAAAAAAACCTAATTTTGTAAGGTGAACAAAGCCATTCTTACCTTTCTGCTATTGCTTTCGTGCTTTTCCTGCACCGAATCCACTTCTTCCCAGGGAGTTTTGTCAGAAGACCAAATGGTTGCTATTCTGATTGATATTCAGCTGACTGAGGGCAAAGCTAGTACATTACCTATTACCTTTGATTCCTCTCAGGTCTTATATTCCTTGATGGAAGAGGAAGTATTTAGAAAACATGGTGTTTCCGATTCCCTATTTACCAAGAGCATGCTTTATTATTTGGAAGATGCAGGAAAAATGGACCAATTGTATACCCGTGTGATTGATTCATTGGTAGTTCTCGAAAATAATTCCCGAACTAAGGAGTGATCCCCATGCTGTATCCTAAAAATCTTGAGCAAAAAATAAATTTTGTCAAAATTAAGGAATGGCTTAAAGCGGAGTGTACTTCTCCCTTAGGTCAGGAATATGTAGAAAAAATATCCTTTACTTCGGACCCGGTGCAGCTGCAGCGTTTATTGCTGCAAACGGAGGAGTTTTGTAAGCTCCTTAGCTCTGGAGAAAGTTTTCCCCAAGCCCACTTCACCAACCTCACTCCCTACCTAGAGAAGGCAAAAGTAGATGGGGCTTTCTTGGAACTGGAGGAGTTTCAGGAGCTTAAACTGGCCCTACAAACCCTAAAATCGTGTATTGTTTTTTTTCAAATAAATAAAGAGCTCTATCCTACCTTGACTGCTCTGCTGGGCTTGCTTCAAGATTTGGATATTCGTCTTTTGCAAAGCATTGAACAAATCATCGATGAGAAAGGGAAACTTAGATCCAATGCCTCTAAGGAACTCCAACTGATCCGTACGCAGCTGCTATACGAAGAAAGCAGACTACGAAAAGTAATGGAACGCATTTTTAAAGAAGCGTCGGCGAAAGGATTGACTTCGGAAGATGCAGCCATCACCATACGGGGGGGCAGAATGGTAATTCCTATTGCGGCAGAAAACAAGAGAAAGTTGAGGGGGTTTATCCATGACGAATCTGCTACAGGGCAAACCGTTTTTATGGAGCCAGAAGAGGCTTTGGATATCAATAATGAAATCCGTGACCTGGAGTACATGGAGAAAAGGGAGATTATCAAGATTCTCACCCGACTCACAGTGCAGCTCAGGCCAAGTATTCCAGCCTTGCGAAAAGCGACTAATTTTTTGGGATTGGTAGATTTTATTCGAGCGAAAGCAAAGTTTGCGCTACACACCGGTAGCATTCGGCCTGAATTAAGTAAAGAAAGGGGGATTACCTGGACAGGGGCAAGGCATCCTCTCTTAGAAAAAGCATTGCTTAGCCAAGGAAAAAAAATTGTTCCGCTAACTGTTCGTTTGGGTGGTCAACAAAGACTTTTGCTCATTTCTGGACCAAATGCTGGAGGAAAGTCTGTTGCCTTGAAGACCGTAGCCTTACTTCAATACATGCTTCAATGCGGCCTACTCATTCCCGTTGGCCCAGATTCCAGGAGTTCCCTTTTCGATTCTTTTTTTATAGACATCGGAGACGAACAAAACTTGGAGAATGACCTAAGTACCTATTCCTCCCATTTGGTCAATATGAAGTATTTTACCCAGTATGCCACAAAAAAAACGCTGGTATTTATTGATGAATTTGGGACGGGTACAGAACCTCAATTTGGAGGAGCTATAGCAGGAGCCATTCTTTTGGAATTGAATGCTCTAGGAACCTACGGCATCATCACCACGCACTATGGAAATCTGAAGCTTCTGGCCGAAAAACACCAAGGCTTGATCAATGGAGCGATGCGTTACGATGTGGAAAAGCTAGAACCCATTTACCAATTGGAGATTGGGAAGCCAGGCTCCTCTTTTGCCCTAGAAATTGCCACCAAAATTGGCCTTTCTAAGGAAATCGTATCTCATGCCAAGCAGCAAATAGGAGAGGAGAGGGTTCGGTACGATAGGTTGTTGACTCAACTGGAGAATGAAAAAAATACCTACCAGCACTTGCTCGCAGAGACCAAAGAAAAAGACGCACTACTTCAAGCCAAGCTAGAGGAATATAGGGAGTTGAAGGAGGGGCTTGAACTGAACAAAAAGAAATTCCTGCAAGAAGCCAAGCAAGAAGCCAAAGCACTCTTGGATCAGACCAACAAAAAAATTGAAAATGTCATCCGGGAAATCAAGGAAGAAAAAGCAGAGAAAGAAGTCACAAAAAAGTTGAGAAAAGATCTTGATCAATTCAAAGCCGAAGTACAACCTGAAAAAGTCGCTCCAAAAATCCCAGAAATCCAGGTCCTGGGCGGGGAACTTGCAGCAGGTGATTGGGTTCGATTCAAAGACAATGGAGCCATAGCCCAAGTACTAGCCATCAAATCCAAGGATGCTGACCTACTCATCGGGGATTTGAAGTCTACGAGTAAGATTTCTCGACTAGAAAAAATCTCTAAAGCCGAATTCAAAAAGGAAACCAAGGCTTTAGAAAAGAGATCTACTTACCAAACCTCAGAAAAGATGATGAATTTCTCTCCAAATTTAGATTTAAGGGGAAAGCGGGGGGAAGAGGTATTGCCCTTATTGCAACTATTTATTGATGAGGGCCACATGCTGGGAATAAAAAACCTTAGAATAGTGCATGGAAAAGGGGATGGCATCTTGAGGGAAGTGACCAGGTCCTTACTTCGAACCATGTCTCCCGTACGAAAGTTGGAAGACGAACATGCAGATCGAGGAGGAGCAGGAGTAACCCTAGTTACCTTAGCGTAACCCCAAGACCCCTTATTTTTTTTGTAAGAGGAACGAATAGGTTCCGGAGATGGCCTGGGTACCCTCCACCCTTGCTCCGGGAGCTGGAACGGTAAAATCCAATCTCAAGGTGCTGCCCGTCTGGGTGAAAGAAATTTCCCGTGTTGCCACCGGTTTTGAGCCTGTAAAAATAAACTTATCAAAATTACTACCAGCAAAACTCCAATTCCCGTTGGCATCAAAGAGATCATTTCCATTTCTTGTGGAATAGGTTTTTGAAGCTCCAGCGTTCAAAAAGAGTTCAAAGCTCGAGAAAGTAGCTGTAATACTTTGACCGTCTTTGGTCACGGATCCCCCGCCCGCCACTACCCATTGCTGAGTTCCCGTGCCGGCAAGGGCTTCGGTAGCCAATTGCTCAGGAGTTTTTTTTGTAGTCGGATTTTCTCCCCCTTCCTTACATGAAAAAAGAATGCAAGCAAGAAGAAGGCCTAGCGTTAGTTGAATCTTAAAAGGACGCATGGATATTTTTTTGTTAAAGGTAAGGAATGCGCATCAATTGAAAAAGAATCACCTTTTGAAGTCATCCAATGTAATTTTTTGTTTGCAAAACTCCACCTCCCTTGCTTCGTTGGAGCATACAATTAGAATGCGTTGCGAAGAATAAGTTTGTACCATATTCTGGTACCAAGCTATCCCTTGAGCATCCAAATTGGAGGTAGGTTCGTCCAAGAGTACTAGAGGAACGTCAGAGAACAGGGCCAATCCTAACTTAATCCTTTGTTTCATACCTGAGGAAAATTGGGAGATGCGCTTAGTTTTATGGGCGACCAAACCTATAATTTCACTTAGGTCCTCTAAACCGAAGGCTGGTTTTTTAAACTTGAAATGGAAGGAAATACATTCCTGAAGGGTAAGTTCTTCAGGAAGCTCCAAATAGGGGCTTGCAAAGGAAATGTTTCGAAACCAATCCTCTGGAGCGATGGTATCCGTGTTTTTTTTATAGCTAATACTTCCTTGGGTAAGGGGAAGAGATCCCGAAATGCATTTGAGCAGGGTTGATTTCCCTGAACCATTTGCACCCATGATCGCTAAGGAATCACCTTGCAATAGCTGCAGATTTAGATTTTTAAAAATCCATTCCTTATGAAAGCGCTTGGCAGCATGTAGTACCTCTACGCTTAGCATGCTAGTTGATGTAACCTTTCATGACACCTCTTTCAGAGGATCGAATAAAATTAAGGATTTCGTCACGCTCCTTGGTAGCCGGGAGATTGATTTCAATTTCTTCTAAGGCTCGGCTATTGTTTAAGCTGTTCAAAAACAAATACCTGTATACCTCTTGAATGTGTGCAATCGTTTCACTGGAGAATCCTCTTCTTCTCAAGCCTAGAGAATTGACCCCGGCATAGGTCAAAGGTTCTCTTGCAGCCTTAGTGAAGGGCGGAACGTCTTTACGAACTAGGGAACCTCCTGAAATCATGGCGTGCATTCCAATTTTTACAAATTGATGGATGGCACTAGACCCACCTACGATAGCCCAGTCTTCGATGACCACATGTCCGGCAATTTGAACCGAATTGGCTACGATCACGTGGCTACCAATCACACAATCGTGAGCCACATGTACGTATGCCATAAGCAGGCAATGAGATCCTACCACGGTAGTTTGCTTGTCGACCGTACCTCTTGAAATGGTTACACACTCTCGGATAGTGGTATAGTCTCCTACCACTACGGTGGATTCTTCTCCTTGAAATTTAAGGTCTTGTGGAATCCCAGCCAGTACGGCTCCAGGAAAAATTTTGCAATTTTTCCCAATTCTTGCCCCTGGATAAATGGTGACATTGGATCCAATCCAGGTATTGTCACCAATGACCACATCCTCATGAATCATGGTAAAGGGATCTACATGAACCCCTTGGCCCAAAATAGCGTCAGGGTGTACGAAAGACATGGGACTTATCATATATCTTTTCTAGTAATACTTGCTGTCATGATGGCCTCACATACCATATTATTTCCCACATAGGCCTCCCCTTTCATTTTGGCTATTCCTCTTCGGATGGGTGCTAATAATTCACATTTAAATACGATGGTATCACCTGGCAAAACCATTTTTCTAAACTTACATAATTCAATACCTAAAAAATAGGTCCAATAGTTTTCGGGATCTTCTACGGTGCTGAGAACCAAAATTCCCCCTGTCTGAGCCATGGCTTCCACCTGCATGACTCCAGGCATGACTGGATTTCCTGGAAAATGACCCATAAAATAAGGCTCATTCATGGTCACATTTTTTACCCCTACGACTACGGTATCGTCAAGGTAAATGATCTTATCGAGCAATTGGAATGGATAGCGGTGGGGAAGGATATTACTGATCTGGTTGATATCCATTACCGGCGGTAATTTCGGATCGTAGTAGGGAATTTGGGAAGATCCTTCTCGCTCCATGGCTCTTTTCAGTTTCTTAGCGAAAGCTACATTGGCGGCGTGTCCTGGTCGTGCTGCCATAATTTGGGCTTTCAAGGGTCTGCCAACTAAGGCCAAATCCCCCACTACATCTAGCAACTTATGACGCGCAGGTTCATTTTTGTATCGCAAGTCTACATTGTTGAGAATCCCCTCTTTTTTAACCTCAACAGATTTTTTATTAAACATTTTTGCCAAATGGGCCAACTCTTCTTTTTCTACTACCCGATCTACCACCACAATGGCATTGTTTAAATCTCCCCCCTTGATCAAATTGGATTTGTAAAGCATCTCCAATTCATGCAAAAAACAAAAGGTCCTGCAAGAAGCAATTTCTGACCTAAACTGACTGATATCTGTGATGGAAGCATGCTGACTTCCCAACACGGGGGAGTTGTAATCCACCATTACGGTGACTCGATAATTATTGGTAGGCAAGGCCACCATTTCTACTTCTCGGGAGGGGTCTTTGTACTGAATGCTTTCTTGTACCTCAAAAAATCTTCTTAAGGCATTTTGTTCTTCCAGGCCAGCATGTTCTAACACCTCGATAAATTGTATGGAAGAACCATCCATGATGGGAGGCTCGGGACCATCCAATTGAATCAAGACGTTATCAATTTCCATGCTTACTAAAGCCGCGAGAACATGCTCCACGGTATATACTCTTGCTCCATTTTGCTCTAGCGTTGTTCCTCTAGATACATCTACCACCAAGTCACAATCTGCATCTACGGTAGGTCTACCCTCCAAGTCTACACGCTGAAACTTGATTCCATGGTTAGGTGGAGCGGGAAGAAAGGTCATATTGGAAACTACCCCCGTGTGCAGCCCTACACCGGACAATTCAACCTGTTTTTGGATGGTATGTTGTTTAACTTTCATGTTCTTGGGTATCCTAAGAAAAATTAATGGGCAAAATTACCCCTTTTTTTCAAGTTCTTGGACGCGTTTCTGAAGTTCATCCAAGTTTTTAAACACAGAATAGGATTTAAGAAATTCTTTCAAATCCATGGCTAAAAAACCGAAGAGCGTTTGACCTGAAGTTTTGATGGTTTTGCTGATGCCAGTATTGGCTCCTATGGTGGTATGGTCTGCGATTTTGATATGTCCTACAATTCCAACTTTTCCTGCAATCACGCAGTGATTTCCAATTTCTGTGGATCCTGATACACCCGTTTGTGCAGCGATTACGGTATGCTCTCCGACGATGACATTGTGGGCAATTTGTACTTGATTGTCAATTTTAGCCCCTCTGCGGATTAGGGTGGCTCCAAAGGTCGCCCGATCTATGGTGGTATTGGCCCCTATGCTCACTTCATCTTCTAAAACCACTTTACCAATTTGTGGAATATTTTTGTAGGTGCCATCGGCTTGAGGGGCAAAACCAAATCCGTCGGCTCCGAGCACAGCGCCCGAATGAATTTCACACCGGTTTCCGATTTGAGTATCTGCACAAATCCTCGCTCCTGGGTGAATTACCGTCTCGTCGCCAATAATTACTCGGTCACCTACATAGGCATGACCGTGGATTTTTACCTTATGCCCAATGCTGCAGTGCTTTCCTATGTAGGAAAATGCCCCTCGGTACCCTTGTTCACCCATGGTGCTACTTTCGTGCATGTAGCTGGGTTCCTCTACTCCAAGCAAGGCCTCTTGGTTTATCTTTGCGTAGGCCTCCAAGAGAGTGGTAAAACCCAAATAGGCGTCTTTTACGCGAATTAGTGTGGTGGAGAAAGGTTTGGCGGGGAGAAAACTTTCAGAGACGATGACCGCAGTCGCTTGCGTTTCGTACAGAAAGGGTTCGTATTTTTCATTAGACAAAAAACTAACTCCTCCAGGTTTACCTTCTTGGATTTTATCTAGTCTCGTCACCTTTTGTTGCGCATCACCTTCTACAGTTCCTCCCAGAATTACTGCCAATTGATGTAAGGAAAATTCCATAGATAGCTTGGGGGTTTAGAGAGGCAAAATTACGCTTTTTGCTACGCACACATAATGTTTTTCCACCATCTTGCTCATTACTTTGATGTTTGGTAAATCTGCAGCTGCAGCTACATCTACCACCTCTCCTGATTTGGTTAGGATAGAAATGCTATCCTGTTCTAAGTAGCCGTAATTGCTGATTGTGCCATAGGAAAAAAAATAATCAAGCATTGATTCTGGAATTTGAAGTTTTTTCAAGGCCTTACCTCGCAGTGCTTCAATTTCGGACGGGGAAAAGGCCTCGTTAACCAAACGAATTTTGAAGAGGTTTCGCGTCAAAAACATGTGGGAAATATTTTTAAGCACAACATCTTCATCATTTTTCCAATGCTTGATAGCTCCCCAAATGTCAAAATCATCCAGTTGAAGGAATTTTTTTAGCAGGAGTTGATTGGTTTGCAACTCGGCCAAACTTATCTCATGCTCCATAAAATAGCTCAGCTCTTCCGTAGCAAAAAATTTTCTTCCCCCTTGGGCCAGTTCTTTGGCGCGTTTCATGAGGTTGATCAGCATTTTTTCGGCGCTTACAGTCGTCTTGTGTAGGTAAACTTGCCAGTACATTAACCTTCGCGCACTTAAAAAATTTTCAATGGAATAAATCCCTTTTTCCTCAATGACCAGTTGGTCCTCCTTTACCGCCATCATCTTGATGATGCGGTCCGCTCCAATGGTGCCTTCAGAAACTCCTGTGAAGAAACAATCCCGCTGCAAGTAATCCAATCGATCAATGTCCAGTTGACTAGAAACCAGCTGATTTAGAAATTTTCTTCCGTATTGATTTTTAAAAATCTGAAGTGCTAGACCTAGCCTACCTTCAAATTCTTCGTTGAGTAATTCAATGGTCAAAAGGGACAAAGCTTCATGGGGAACTCCAGGAAATAAGCTGTATTCTAAGGCATGGGAAAAGGGCCCATGCCCAATATCGTGCAGAAGAATTGCTATTAAAGCAGCCTCGTATTCCTCCTCCGAAATGACCGTACCCTTGTTTCTCAAGTTGTCCAGAGTAATCCGCATCAAATGCATCGCGCCTATGGCGTGATGAAATCGGGTATGAAGAGCTCCAGGATAGACGAAGTCGGTCAAACCCAATTGCCTTATTCTCCGTAAGCGTTGGAAATAAGGATGATCAATGATGGAAAAGATTAACTCACTAGGTATAGTGATAAACCCATAAACAGGGTCATTTAATATTTTTTGGCTTTTCAATCAGCGCGGATTTGATTGACTCAAAAGTAATTATAATTTTAAAAGAAAAGGGAAGAAATATGGCTCAAAAATTCCAGGTCCTGTGGGCAGATGACGAAATTGACCTACTCAAACCACATATTATATTCTTGAGTGAAAAAGGTTGTGAAATCACTACTGTGAATTCTGGATTGGATGCCATTGAAGAAGTGGAAAGAAAAAACTTTGATGTAGTATTTTTAGACGAGATGATGCCGGGGATGACTGGCCTTGAGACGCTTCAACAAATCAAGCAGATTAAACCCCAGATTCCTGTGGTGATGATCACCAAAAGTGAGGAAGAACACCTAATGGATGAAGCCATTGGAGGTAAAATTGCGGATTACTTAATCAAGCCCTTAAATCCAAATCAAATCTGGCTTTCGGTAAAAAAAATAGTGCAGAATAGGCAATTGATTGACTCAAAAACTGTTCAAAGTTACCAACAAGAATTTAGTCAACTTAGCCAAGCTCTAGGTGAAGCAAATTCAGCCCAAGATTGGTCTGATGTGTACAAAAGACTCACCTTTTGGGAATTGGAAATTGACCGTACGGAGAATAAAAGCATGCTAGAGGTATTGGAGGCTCAAAAGACGGAAGCCAATGCCAGTTTCGCTAAGTTTATAAAAGCCAATTACTTGGAATGGTTGTCTCAACCTTCCCAAGAAACACCTTTACTCTCCCATCAAGTCATGAAAGAGAAGGTTTTTCCCGCGTTGAAATCTAAATCCCCTTTATTTTTTATAGTGATAGATAACTTGCGCTTGGACCAATGGGAAGAAATAGAGTCCTTACTCACTCCTTATTTCCAGATAAAAGAGAAGGCAAGCTATTATAGCATTTTACCTACGACCACTTCCTATGCACGCAATGCATTATTTTCAGGAATGATGCCTCTGGAAATGTCCAAGCGCTATCCTAGATTATGGGAAGATGAAGATTCTGATGAAGGGAAAAATAAAAATGAAGAGGATTGGATAAAAATAAATTTGGATCGCAACCTTCTTCGCTTAAAATTTTCCTACCATAAAATTCTTCAAATGCAGGAAGGAAAAGCCATTCTAGATCAATTTCACACCCTACTTCAGCACGAATTTAATGTTTTGGTGTACAATTTTGTGGATATGATTTCCCATGCCCGAACCGACATGAAAATGATTCGAGAATTGGCGCCTGATGAGTCTGCCTATCGCTCTTTAACCAAGAGTTGGTTTGAACATTCCTCACTTTTTGAACTGATGAAGAAAATCCAGCAAGTGGGAGGTGAGGTTATCTTGACTACAGATCACGGTACCAAAAGAGTCAATCGGCCTTACAAAATCCTTGGAGATAAACAGGTCACCACCAACCTTCGCTACAAGCAGGGAAAAAACCTGAATTTCGAATCTGGTAAAGTATTTGAACTTAAAAGGCCAGAAGATGCTCATCTTCCAAAATTGAATGTATCCTCTAGTTTTGTTTTTGCCGTAGAGGACTACTTCTTTGCTTATCCCAATAATTACAATTACTACGTTAGCCATTACAAAGATACCTTCCAACATGGAGGGATATCTCTAGAGGAAATGATTATTCCCATTGTACATTTGCGATCCAAAACGTAGCTATGGCAAGCACTGTATCGTATTCACTAGCCTCTATCGCACAACTGGCTCAGCGCTTAGTTGATGAAGCTGGAAATGAAAAGATTTGGGTATTTCGCGGCCCCTTAGGAGCAGGAAAAACCACCCTCATCAAAGCCTTGGCCAAGGTGCTGCACGTTACAGATCCAGTCAGCAGTCCAAGTTTTGGGATCGTCCATCCTTACAGCACCGCAACCAAGGAAGAAATCTTTCATTTTGACTTTTATAGACTAGAATCTCCCGAAGAGGCTTTGGATATTGGAATAGAAGAGTATTTTTATAGTGGAAATTATTGTTGGATAGAATGGCCTGAAAAAATTGCCCCATTTTTACCTGAAAAATTTTTTATGATTGAAATCTCTACCCTATCTAATTTAGATCGTAAAGTCACCTTTTACCATTATCAAAGTGGGAACTGAATTGTCAAAAATTGCTTCCGTGGGTTTGATTCCCAAAGAGGCCCCTGCGCAAGTTAAAAAGGGAGGAAAAACACTTCAAGTGGGTTTACCTCGTGAAATTTCAAACCAAGAAAAAAGGGTCGTTTTGACCCCTGAAGCCGTAGGGCTTTTGAGCAACAATGGAATTGAAGTCATAGTAGAATCCAAAGCTGGGGAACAAGCAAAATTTTCAGATCAGGAATACGCAGATGCGGGTGCGAAAATTAGCTACTCAAGGAAAGAAGTATTTGGGGTAGATGTGGTTCTAAAGGTCAATGCTCCAAACTTCGAGGAAATCGCTGATATGAATTCAGGAGCGTGTTTGATTTCTGCATTGCAACTTGAAAAACAAACCCCTGCCTTTATTCAAGCATTAAACGATAAAAAAATTACCGCTGTAGCCTTCGAATACCTAGAAGACAAGGTGGGAGGCATGCCAGTGGTTCGTGCCATGTCAGAAATTGCAGGCAGCACGGTCATGCTGATTGCTGCAGAGTATTTGTCTAGCGCCAATGAAGGAAAGGGATTGATACTAGGAGGCATTACGGGAGTTCCTCCGACCCAAGTTGTGATCATTGGTGCAGGAACTGTAGCGGAATATGCCGCGAGAACAGCCCTGGGTTTGGGAGCATCCATCAAGGTTTTTGATAACCACATCTACAAATTGAGGAGAATAAAGCAGCTTTTAGGACAACAAATTTCTACTTCTACCATCGATAACTTTAGCCTTTCTCAGGCTTTGGCAGAAGCCGATGTGGTGATCGGAGCCCTTAGAGCTGAAAAGGGGATTAATAAATTGGTCGTCACCGAAGAGATGGTGGCCAATATGATTCGCGGAAGTATTTTGATTGACGTGTCTATTGACCAAGGGGGATGTTTTGAAACCTCTAAAATGACAAGCCACGAACATCCAGTATACCGAGTTCATGATGTCATTCATTATTGTGTGCCCAACATTGCATCCAGGGTAGCTCGAACAGCCTCCTACTCCTTAAGTAATATTTTCACCCCCATTGTTCTTCAAATGAATGATTTAGGTGGGGCAGAGGAGATGATTTTTACCTACAAATGGTTTTTGCGGGGAGTCTACGCCTATAGAGGAAGTTTAACCAATGCCTTTTTGGCAAAAAAGTTTGGACTTAGCCACAAGGAACTCCAACTCTTACTTGCTGCAAGGTATTGATGCGTTATGATTGAATACTTCGTATCGATTTTTAAAATTATTGACCTAATTTTATATTGAAAACCATGCTTTGATTTTCTCCTCCAAATGCAAAAAAACCTCCTTTATCTTTTCTTCTTCTTTCTTCTAGGCACTTCTTGGGCTCAGGAAATTCCGCAAAATTACCTCAAAGCCAAAGCCTACTTAGATGAAAAAAATTATAGGTCAGCACTTCAAGGGTTTGCAGAATTTTTAGATCAAGAGAAGTATGGAAAACTTTCTTTTTATGCCTCTTTGTACAGTGCTGAGTCTGCTTTTTACCTTCAGGAATACAGCACCACCTTACTTTTGCTAGGGCCTATCCAACAAATATCTTGGGAAAAATCAGATGAGGTTCATTACCTAGCTTCTTTAACCTATTTTCAATTAGGACAACACCTACAAGCACTGAATGAATTAAAATTAATCAAGGCGGAACACCTTGTAAAGCAAGGCTATAATGCCTCATTTAATTCCTTACAAAAGGTATCCCCAACCTTTTTGATTACCCATCTTGAGCAGTTTAAACTAAATGACGGATATACCGCAGCCCTAGCGTTTGTTTTACAACAAAAATCAGTGATGACTCAGGTGGAGCGAAATGTCCTTAATCAGGTGATTCGTTCGGGAGTGAACCAAGACTTGAAAGATAAAACCTTAGATATAGTTCTGATTCTACCCTTTACTTCAGGCCCTAATCAACAAATTTCAACTAAAGAGGATCTTGATTTTTCCGATGAACTTTACCAAGGTATTCGACTTAAAATAAGTCAACTTCAAGCGCAGGGAGCACCCATAAAACTCCACACATTTGATTCGAAAAGGGATACTACACACCTTTTAACATTGCTGAAGGATCCGATAATTCTTAACGCAGATGTTTTATTGGGGCCTATTTATCCTGAGGAAACTGAACTGTTGAGTGCCTTCGCAGAGACACAACAAATACCATTTATCCATCCTTTGTCAAATCTTGGAGATCGATTTGAATCTACCCAATACAGTTACCTTTTTCGCCCTTCGGTCACATCCCTGGTAGAAGGAATTGTAAGCTCACTTAGTTCACAAGGATGGGGTAATTCAGTCGCTATAGGGTTTAGCGGAAACGTTCGGGATGAAAAATTAGCCTCCTTACTTCAAGATCGCTTACCTAAAGCAGGTTTTAGCATTCAAAAATTTCAAAAAATAGATTCCAAATCCGCTGCGTCCTTTCTTCAAGGCTTGGGGGTGAGAAGAGGAAATAAGCCATCTGTCCAACAAGTTATTTTGCTTTCCGATGATCCTGCCATTGCCCAGCCTGTATTTTCGCTCATGGAAAGTATTTCTACCTCGGTACCGCTATTGGTGATGGATTCTTGGTTAAGTTTTAATTTTTCAAACTACGAAATGTTGGAGTTTTCTAATTTTTATTTCATTTCCAACAATACGCCCAATTACAATTCCCAAGAATTAAATGATTTTCGAGAAAGCTATTATGAAAGTTATTTGTTCTACCCGCCAACCCATGCCATCCTAGGTGCTGAACTAGTTAATTGGATTTATAAAAATGCCGATTACGGTTACAATTATGAGTTGAGGGCCTCCTTGGATCAAAAAACCTTTCAGCCTGGAGAACTCACTTGGGGATTTAATTTCCAAAAAGTAAACAACAATGCCTATACACCTGTTTTTAAACTTGAGGCGGGTGAATTGATTCCCTTACAGTAATCCATGCAAATTTCAGAAAGTAAAAGGTTGTTTGCACAAGCAAAACAGCTTATTCCAGGAGGAGTAAACTCTCCCGTTCGTGCTTTTCGCGCGGTAGGAGGGGAGCCCATATTTATTAAAAGTGCTTCAGGTGCCTATCTATACGATGTAGATGGGAATGCCTACATAGAACTCATTAATAGTTGGGGCCCTATGCTGCTTGGGCACAATCCTACTTTTATCAAAGAAGCTATTATAACTGCCATGGAATGGGGCACCTCCTTTGGGGCGCCTACAGGTAGAGAGGTGGAAATGGCGGAAATTATCATAGCTATGGTTCCTTCCGTGGAAAAAGTACGCATGGTCAATTCAGGTACAGAGGCTACCATGTCTGCCATTCGTCTAGCCCGTGGATATACTCGTAGAGATAAAATCATAAAAATGGAAGGTCATTACCATGGACATGGAGATTCTTTCCTTATTTCTGCTGGATCTGGAGCTATCACCTTAGGGTCACCTGATTCTCCTGGTGTCACCCAGGGCACAGCTAAGGATACTCTGGTAGTCCCCTTCAATGACTTGGAAGCAGTTGAAAATTTGATTTCCAAATACCCCAAAGACATTGCTGCCTTGATTTTGGAACCAGTACCGGGCAATATGGGCTTGGTTTTGCCAAAGCCAGGCTACTTGCAAGCCTTAAGAGATCTGTGTACTCGAGAGGGTATAGTCTTAATCTTTGATGAAGTGATGACAGGATTTCGCCTTGCTCCTGGAGGAGCTCAAGAAAGATTGGGCGTTATCCCAGATTTGAGCACCCTAGGAAAAATTATAGGAGGCGGAATGCCAGTTGGCGCCTACGGAGGAAAAAAAGAAATCATGGAATGCGTTTCACCGGCAGGGCCGGTGTATCAGGCAGGCACCCTTTCAGGTAATCCTATCGCCATGGCAGCGGGATTAGCCATGCTCAATTACTTGCGTACCCATCCTGAAGTATATACCAAGTTGGAAGATATTGGAACAAAACTAGCTCAGGGAATCTTAGAGATTAACCGGAGATTGGGAATGAATTATACCCTTAATCAATTGGGAAGCATGTATTCTCTTTTCTTTACTTCCCAAAAAGTGGAGGACTTTGAATCTGCCAAAACATCCCATACGCAACGATTTGGGGCCTATTTTCAAAGTATGTTGAAAAGGGGAGTGTACTTAGCACCTTCCCAATTTGAAAGTTTATTTTTATCCACTGCCTTGACGGAGGATCTAATAGATTTTATCCTGCAAGCTCATGAGGAAAGTATGAAAGAAATTCACCTTACCTAAGTGTTATGGAGATGAAAGTTTTCGGAATAAAAAATTGCGACACCATGAAGAAGACTTTTGACTTTCTGGAGTTACAAGGGATTTCTTATACTTTTATGGATTACAAAAAGCAAAAGCCTAGCCTTGCTCTCTTGGAACAACTCAGTAAAAAAGTAGGATTTTCCGTTTTGATCAATACCAAAGGGACTACCTACAAAAAAATGAGTGAGGAACAGAAGCAAGCCCTGGGGAAGGAAAATGCAGCTCTTCAGCTCCTTGTAGAAAATCCTAGCATGATCAAAAGGCCTATCTTAAGCTATCCCGATGGCAGCCTTGTGATCGGATTTGATCCCGAACAAATCCAATCCAAAAAAAACAATCATCACCCTTGAGGGGGAAAATAGTTGGGAAGCTGTGATAGCATATCCTTGGTCATGCTATCAAGTGTATAGGCAGGACTCCAGCCCCAATCTTCTTTGGCTCTACTATCGTCTATGCTGTCTGGCCAAGAATCAGCAATGCCTTGCCTAAAATCAGGCCGATAAGTGATTTGAAAATTTGGTACTTGTTTTTTAATACTTTCAAAAATTTCCTTCGGAGAAAAACTCATTCCTGAGAGGTTATAACTGGATCGAATTTTTATAGCCTCTCTTGGAGCATTCATTAGATCTAGGGTAGCTTTTACCGCATCAGGCATATACATCATGGGTAAATAACTGTTTTCCTCTAAAAAACAGGTAAATGGCTCTTGATGGATTGCCTTATGGTAAATATCTACTGCATAATCTGTTGTTCCACCCCCAGGCAAGGACTTGTAGCCTATCAATCCCGGATACCGTAGACTGCGAACATCTACCCCATATTTTTCAAAATAATAGTTGCACCAACCTTCCCCTGCCAGTTTACTAATCCCATATACTGTATTGGGCTCTTTCACACAAAATTGTGGGGTATTGATTTTTGGGGTGTTGGGTCCAAAGACAGCGATAGAAGAAGGCCAATATACTTTCTCAAGTGAAAGTTCCTTGGCTAATTCCAAAACGTGAAGAAGGCTGTCCATATTGAGTTGCCATGCCGCGCTGGGATTCTTCTCTCCCGCAGCCGAAAGTACAGCAGCCAAATGATAGATCTGTGTAATCCCTTCTTTTTTAACCAGAGTAAATAAAGCTTCTTTGTTCATAACATCCAGAAGCTCAAATCGGCAAAAATCAAGCATTGCGTTGGATGGATGCTTTAGGTCAGTAGCAATGACATGCGCTGCACCAAATTGTTGAGCCAGTGCCCAAGTAAGCTCTGATCCTAATTGACCGGAGGCTCCAATGACAAGGATGTTATCCATAGGGTAGTCTTTCAAAAAACCCCTAACTATTGTGCGGGTTTTTGTTTTATATTTGGGTTGTACTGCGCAAAAATAGTAAAAAACACCTCTTTGCAGCGTGTTTTTTTTATTTGCAGAATTTCTCTAACCCTTCTTTTATTCCTATCTGCTTGATCATGTACGATTCATTTAAACCCAAACTTCAACAAGAATTAAAGGCCATTCAGGAAGCAGGGCTTTTTAAAAAAGAACGCATTATTACTTCTCCTCAAGCTGCAGAAATTACCATAGCTGGTGGTAAAAAAGTAATTAATTTTTGTGCAAACAATTACTTGGGCCTCTCTTCCCATCCTAAAGTGATCGAAGCCGCTAAAGCTGCCATTGATTCCCACGGTTTTGGCATGTCTTCCGTGCGATTTATTTGCGGAACCCAAGACATTCACAAAGAATTAGAACAGAAAATTTCCACCTTTTTAGGTACAGAAGATACAATCCTATATGCCGCAGCATTTGATGCCAACGGGGGAGTATTCGAACCCTTATTTGGTCCGGAAGATGCCATTATTTCCGATGCATTAAATCATGCCTCCATCATTGATGGGGTTCGCTTGTGCAAGGCCATGCGCTACAGGTACGAACACAATAATATGGATGATTTGGAGAAACAACTCCAAGATGCTACGGCTGCAGGAGCACAACAAAAAATCATTGTTACCGACGGGGTATTTTCCATGGATGGAACCATCGCCCAATTGGATAAAATAGTAATCTTAGCGGAAAAATACGGAGCCTTGGTCATGTCCGATGAATGCCACTCTACCGGATTTATGGGAAAGACTGGGCGAGGAGTACATGAATATCGGGGTGTAATGGGCAAACTAGATATCATCACAGGAACCCTCGGTAAAGCTTTGGGAGGGGCCTCAGGAGGCTTTACTTCGGGGCGCAAAGAAATTATAGAGCTCCTTCGTCAGCGATCACGACCTTATCTTTTTTCTAATACCTTAGCTCCCTCCATCACGGGAGCCTCCATAGCCGTCTTTGACCTCCTCTCTGAAACTACTGCACTGCGAGATAAATTGGAGGAAAACACGGCGTATTTTCGAAAAAAAATGACCGAGGGTGGCTTTGATATCAAGCCTGGGGAACATGCCATCGTTCCCATCATGCTCTATGATGCTGTACTTTCCCAAAAAATGGCTGAAAAAGTGCTTGAAAAAGGCATCTATGTGATTGGATTTTACTACCCCGTTGTACCCAAAGGACAAGCTAGAATCCGAGTTCAAATCTCCGCAGCGCATGAAAGGAAACATTTGGACATGGCCATAGCTGCATTTACCGAAGTGGGTAAAGAATTGGGGGTAATCAAGTAAAATTCCTTCAGAAAATCTGCTTTTTGGAATTAGCCCATGGGCTTTGGAGCTACTTCGCGTTTATTTGCTAGATCGTATTCGGAAAGGTTTTCAAACCTATCATACAAATCTTCGTTGTTGAGGTAGTCGTTGATGATTTCCCTTACTTCTTGGAAAGAAAGGTTATGCAATACCTTTCCGTTTTTTGCCATGGAAATCTGCCCAGATTCTTCGGAAATGACCAAAATTAAGGCATCAGTGGCTTCGGACATGCCTATGCCCGCCCTATGCCTTAGTCCAAATTGGGCGGGTACCTCACGTTCTGTTACCGGGAGGATGCACCTTGCCGCTTTGATTCTTCCACGGTGGATGATCACAGCCCCATCGTGGAGAGGGCTTTGCTTGTTGAAAATGGAAATCAACAATCGCTTAGAAAGCTCCGCATCCAGGATATCTCCACTTTCAGCATAAAATTTGAGTTCGACCGTGCTAGAAATCACAATCAGCGCTCCGGTGTTGGAGCCGGCTAGCACTTTTGCTGCATCAATGATAGGACTTATGTTAAACGCAGAGTTTTCTTTTTTTCTCCAGAAAAACAACAAATCTTTCCAGACACTGTCATCAGAGAAAATAGAAGATCGGCCTAAAATCAACAAAAACTTACGGAATTCTGGAGCAAAAATAATGATGGCAGCAATCACACCTACGCCCATAAACTGACCTAAAATGATGGAAAGCAATTCCATTTTCAATGCACTCACTAGCAGATAAATCAGATACAGGGATAGAAATCCCAAAAATATTTTAATAGCTACTGAACCTTTCAACAGTCTGTAAACTCTATACAAAAGGGCCGCCACCAGCGCAATATCGATTATATTGACGATGGAGATATCTAAAAATCCTATTTTGAAAAGTATACTCAAGGGGCTAATTGTTGGAAAAGTTGAATGGTTTCTTTGGCTTCTTTAACATCATGTACGCGTAGGATTTGGGCTCCTTGCACCAAAGCATACATATGCAAGGCCGTAGTTCCATTTAACGCTTCAGATGGACTTAGGTTAAGGGTTTTATAAATCATGGATTTCCTAGAAACTCCTACGACTACAGGAAAACCCAATTGCCTGAAACTACGAAGGTTGCGCAGCAAATCAAAATTTTGTTCCCTAGTTTTGGCAAATCCAAATCCTGGATCCACCAATATATCCTTAATGCCAAACTTTTGAAATTGTTCAATTTTGGAAGCAAAGTAGTTTAAAATATCTGGGATAAGGTCTTCGTATTCCGTTTGTTCTTGCATGGTTTGAGGATTCCCTCTCATGTGCATGGCTAGGTAAGGAACACCAAGCTTGGCTACGGTAGGTAGCATGGATTCGTCCAGATTTCCAGCGGAAATGTCGTTGACCATAGCTGCTCCCATTTCTACCGCAGCTTGTACTACTGCAGCCCGAAAGGTATCTATAGAAATAATTACTTCCCCAAAGTTTTTTTTGATTGCTGCTATTGCAGGAACTACCCTTCTGATTTCTTCCTCAACGGGAATATGTTCCGCATGGGGTCGAGAACTATAGCCTCCTACATCTAAAATATCTGCGCCCTCTTCAAGCATTTTTTCAACTCTTTTCAGAACTGATTTTTCATCAGTAGCAATTCTACTTCCTTCAAAAAAGGAATCTGGACTGAAATTTAATACTCCCATTACCTTGGGTTGATCCAAGGAATAGAGGCTTCCCTGGAAGCGGAGTGTAAATTTTTGGGGAAAACCTTTATCTTCGAACGGAGATTTTAGAATTGAATTGGGAATCATTAATGTACCTGTTGTGGAGACGCAGACAAGCAACGAATATAAGGAAGTAATTGCCCGATGTAAAGAACTGTTTCGTAAGAAAACAAAGGATTATGGCACTGCCTGGAGGGTGTTGCGCTTACCTTCCTTAACCGATCAAATTTTCATCAAGGCCCAACGCATTCGATCCATACAAGAAAAAGGGAGTCAAAAGGTCAATGACCCCATTGTAGATGAATTTGTAGGGATTATCAACTATTGCTTGATCGCATTAATGCAACTTTCACTAGCAGAAGATGAGCGTATGGAAATTCCCTATGAAGAACTCGAACCACTTTATGACCGTTGGGCTTCCGATACACGGGGTCTTTTAGAAAATAAAAATCACGATTATGGAGAGGCCTGGAGAGATATGCGGGTTAGTTCCATGACAGATATTGTCTTGATGAAACTCTTTCGCGTGAAGCAAATCGAAGACAATCAAGGGAAAACCTTGGTCTCGGAAGGAATCGAAGCCAACTATCAGGACATCATCAATTATTCTGTTTTTTGCCTAATTAAACTGGGATATCATGAGTAAACAGATTTTTCTTTGGGTCCTTCGAATTGTAGTAGGGGGGCTATTTGTATTTTCTGGACTGATTAAGATCAATGATCCAGTAGGTACAGCCATCAAACTAGAAGAATACTTTGGGGTGTTTTCTAGTGATATTGCTCCTTTTTTCAATTTACTTAAACCCTACGCCTTACCCTTGTCGGTATTTCTAGTGGTGTCGGAAGTGATTTTGGGTGTGATGCTCCTTTTTGGCGTTCGCTTGAAAGCTACCATTTGGGCCCTAGCCTCCATGATTTTGTTTTTTACTTTTCTTACGTTTTACTCTGCCTATTTCAATAAAGTCACGGATTGTGGCTGCTTTGGGGATGCCATCAAATTGACCCCTTGGGAATCTTTTTACAAAGACGTGATTTTGTTGGTGCTTATTTCGTTTCTAGTAATCTTTAGAAATGATTTGCCCAAAAAAAGCCCTCGGTGGACGAATTATTTGGCTCTAGGATGTGCGGTAATTTCCCTGGGTTTAGCCATATATGCGATCCAAAATCTTCCATTTATTGATTTTAGAGCCTATAAGGAAGGAGTGAATATTCCCAAAAATATGCAACCTTCAGCCCCCCTAGAATACACGTATGTAATGAAAAAGGAGGGGAAGTTGGTGTACCTAGATCAATATCCTAGCGAAGAAGGTTATGAATTTGTAGAGATGACCCTCAATAATCCAGAGGCCCTTCCTAAAATCTCAGATTTTGCAGCTTGGAATGCTGAAGGTGATTATTCAGACTCTCTATTTCAAGGCAATAAGGTGATTATTCTCAGTTATAATTTGGGAAAAATGAATACTTCTCATCTTTCTGAAATGGGTCAGCTCATTGCCTCTTTAAAGTCAGCACCTATAGATTTCGTATTTATGGCCGCTGCGGACGAGAAAGAAATTGATGTTTTTTTAAAAAAGCAAGGCTGGTCTATTTTAGGACTCCAGGCAGACGCGACAGTTGTAAAAACAATCATGAGGGCAAATCCAGGAATCATGGTGCTTAAAGAGGGTGTAGTCGTAAAGAAGTACCACCACAGCAATACCCCCGACGCGGGAGAAGTCATTGATTTATTTTTATGAGTAAGCTACTTAAAGTAGTATTAATTGGTCTTCCAGGATCAGGTAAAAGCACCTTTGGTAGGCAGCTTGCCAAGGAACTTAAATTTACTTTTTTAGATCTAGATCAATTCATTGAAGAGAAAGTGGGTATGAATATCCCAGAGATTTTTTCTGAATTTGACGAGGGGGTGTTTAGGGAATGGGAATCCCAAGCTCTTAAAGAAGTATTGGATTTTGAGGATTCCTTCGTTTTGGCTTCTGGTGGAGGGACACCATGCTTCAACGACAATATGGATATCATCAATGCCAAATCAGTTTCTGTGTATTTGGATGTGCCATTGCATAAAGTCTCTCAACGACTTCAATCTTCCAAGGGACAACAAAGGCCCCTATTTAAAGGCTTAGACCAAGGAGAAATTACCTTAAAATTAAAATCCCTGCTGGTTTCTAGAGAGTACTTTTATAACCAAGCAAAAATTAAGCTCAGCGGTGAAGATTTCTCCGCTGAGCTATTGCTTGCTGAATTGATTTCTATTCTTAAAAGTTAACTCCAAGGGTGATGATTCCTGAAGTAATGGAATGCTTTACCTGAGTCAATGGGCCATAGTTCATCCCATTTTGATCTAGTACTTGATAGCTTCGGTAAAAAGAGGTGTACTGCTGATTTACCAAAGAAAAATCAAAAGAGGCTGATTTGTACTTATATCCTATCCCTCCTGAAAGAGATTGTGTACCTTGATCCGAAACGGAGTTTAAGAAGGGACTTCCCATGTATCCATATCCTCCCCGAAGTCTAAATTTATTTATTTTGGCTTCTCCTCCCAAACGATAATTGAACGTGCTGGTGTAGGTAGTTTGAATAACTTGATTATCTGGGCCTTCATTAAAATCCCTTGAACTTATTCGAGCAGCACTGTAGTCCACCCAGTCTATATCTGCAGATAAAAAGCCATACTTGCCAAAGAAAAACGTAGCTCCAGCGCCTACTTTTAAAGGGGTATACAAACCATAATTGCTTAGAAATATATCGGAAGCTGCAGATTCAGTTCCCAAGGTTACATTTTCTTCTTTGAAAAAATAATTATCGTAGTTGGCTGTCATGTTGGCTTCGTATTCCTCATTCATGGCATACCAGGTAGGAGTTTGTAGCACAAATCCTAGGTTTACGTAGTCTATAGGCTTGTAAATAAGTCCAAGGTTTAGGTTAACCCCTGTTCCATTGATGAACAAACGTTCATTTAGAGAAGAATTAATCAAAGGTTGGTCAGCAAATTCTTCATTATAAACTTTTTCTGAAGAAAATTCTAGGGACCGAATTCCAAGGCTTCCTCCAACAAAAAGCTTGTGGTTAAAATTTGAGCCATATCCAAAGTTAAGTTGGCTAGCACTCCCTTGTTGATTGATATTTTCGTCCTGGAAAGGAAAGCCCAAAACAAATGAATCGTAACTCTTTGGATTTGAAATCGTACTTCCGTCAGGATTTTTAGTAATGGGATTGATCAGGTACGTTTGGTAAGCTAGACCTGTAAGGCCCCTAGACTCAATCTGATTTTCAGGAACGCCAAAGGAATCGTCAAGGTAAAAATCAAGGATAGAGCTTTGTCCAAGAACATCGGAATAGTAGCCAAACTCAGAGGAGAAATTTGCAATGCGCTGAATACTAAATCCCCAGCCCCCCCCTTTAAATGCGCCTCTCTCCAAAGGACCCTTGGGATTAGCCCCCACAAAACTCAAGTTGGGCAGGGAGAATTTTGAAGTAGTAAAGGATTTGCTTTGATTGAGGTATTCGGTATCGATACCCCAATTATCGAAGCCTAAACTGATGCTGGCTTCGGAAGATTGAAAAAAACCTAAACCAGCAGGGTTACCTGTAAGGGAGGTTACGTCGCCTCCTAGAGACCATTGCGTGCCACCTACCCCCAATATTCTTGCTGTACCTACTGGGCTTGTTCTACTGAATCTAAGTGCATCTTCAAAATAACCACTTTGGGCAATTAGGCTACTTGAAGAAAATAAAATAACACAACAGAGCAAAGAGAATAATCTCATGGAGTGAAGGGGTTGTTTGTGAATATTAACGAAAAAAGTGAGGGTTTGGGATGATTTTTTAAAAAAAAAGGGGGAATTAATTCCCCCTTCCTCTGGATCCTCCGGAACTAGAACCTCCTGAGGATCCGCTTGAACTTCTGCTTGGGGAACTAAACCCTCCCCCAGTACTCATTCTACTAGGTGCACTAAAGCCAGAATTTGAACTTGATCTGCTAGGCGACCCTCCTGAAGAATAGGAGGACGATTCAGATCTACCAAAAGAAGATGAAGATCGAGAGTAACTTCCTTCCGAAGAAGATCTGCTGTAGGACGGTCCTTCACCAGAATAAGATCTTCCAGTTCCTGAAGAGTAGGAACTTCTACTAGGTGAAGAGTATTCAGATCTACCTGAGCTCGGTACGCTTGAAGAGGGCCTTGCTGAAGTAGAAGAACTTCTACTAGGAACTACATCCCCCCTATCAGAGGCCGGTGAGTTGACTCCTGAGTAAGTTGATGAAACCCTGCTTCTTCCGGTATTGTAATAACCATTTTGAGAAGAACTAAAATCTGTAGTAGCCATTCGATTGGATTCATTGGCCACACTGCGTCTAGGCGAAACTCCATC
>JAJTDZ010000019.1 GCA_021298245.1 Algoriphagus sp.
CTTGCAAGGCTTTGGCCAAATTGATGACCGATACAAGCTTATAAATCACGTAAAGCGGCCCTGTAAATAAATTGAGTTGGTGCCCCGTAGTGACGGTGAATGTTTTTTCAGAATTCAAAGCCTTGAGGTTTTCTATAACAGCTGGTTCTGGTGATACCCCCTGGTATTGTCGCTCCAAGACTTCGCTAAGTACCCGCCTTTGTTGAATAGAAAATTTTTTCTGTTGTATTGCCGCATCAAAGCCTTCCTCTCGAGGAGGATGTGAATAAAACGGCTTCAGGGCTTCTTTACCGCTGAGGTAATCCAAAAAAAAGGGAGAAAATTGACCCGTTTTTTCTAAATCTACGCAGTGTTTTTTCATCTAGGAGCTGAGAAGTCTACTTTAGCGGATTAACTTAGCGCTTGGAACCAAAGTTCGTTCTTTTTTACAACATTTAAGACTTCTTAGGCCAAGGGCAGCTAACAAAATTTCCTAAAGGGTTGCTACCTTGGTTATTTTCAGCTCCTTAAACCCGATTTTACTAGGCTTTGCCCATGCTAAATTACCAAACCTTTACCCTTGACAACGGATTGGAAGTCATCGTGCACGAAGACCATAGCTCCAAAATCGCCGTGGTCAATCTCCTCTACAAGGTAGGATCTAGGATGGAAGAGGAAGGGAAAACAGGCTTGGCTCATTTTTTTGAGCACCTGATGTTTGGCAGCTCCGCCCACGTTCCTGTTTTTGACCGGGAACTGGAGCGAGTGGGGGGATCATGCAATGCATTTACCAGTCCTGACATCACCAACTATTACATGACCTTGCCCTCCTCCAACCTAGAAACTGCCTTTTGGCTGGAATCGGACCGCATGGGATTTCCCAGCCTTACCGAAAAAACCATTGAAACCCAGCGGAAGGTGGTCATAGAAGAATTTAAGCAACGTTACCTCAACCAGCCTTATGGGGATGTCTGGCATCACTTACGTGGCTTGAGTTATGAAAAACACCCCTACCGCTGGCCTACCATCGGAGAAAAGATCGCAGACATAGAAGGATATACTCCAGACCAAGTTTGGGATTTTTATGAAAGACACTATCATCCCGGCAACGCCATCCTGGTCGTGGCAGGGGATGTCACCAAAGACCAAGTAGCCAGGTTGGCCAGCAAATGGTTTGGCCCCCTTCCTTCCAAAACTAGTGCCAAGCCTAGAATTGCAATTGAGCCACTGCAAACCAAAAAGAGAGAGAAAGAAGTACAGGCGCAAGTTCCTACCGACGCACTCTACAAAGCCTTCAAGATGCCTGCCAAGGGAGCCCCTGGGTACCTAGAGGCCGATGTGATCAGCGATTTGTTGGGCTTGGGAAAATCTTCCCCTTTGGAGCAGCGCTTGGTCAAGCAAGGAAAACTTTTTGCTTCCATAGGAGCTTACATCACAGGATCCGTAGATCCAGGATTACTGATTTTTTCAGGAAAAATGGAACAGGGAATAACTGCCCGAGAAGCAGAAGAAGCATTGCAGGAAGTGATTGTTGATTATTTTAGCCAAGAAATAGCAGAAGAGTCCCTTCAAAAAATCACCAACCAGGGGGAAGCCATGAAGGCCTACGAATCCATTCATATCCTGACTCGTGCGATGAACCTAGCGTATTTTGCCCATTTAGGTAATCCTGACTTATATTGGAAAGAATTTGAGGAAAAGTCTGCCTGTAGTCCAAAACAAATTAGTTCCTGGGCCAGACAATTGCTATCAGAAGAATCCGCCTCCGTGCTTTATTACATAGGATACCATTTTTCAGACCAAGACCCTACCTACAAAGGAGTGGATAGCAAAATCCTCCTTCAAGAAGTCATGAAAATGATTCGTAAGGAAGGGTATGAACTTGGCAACGTGGATGCCACCGTGTGTTTGCAAGTCCCCAAACTGAATCCCCATATTCCTGCCATGAAAACCTGCTTGTCAAAAGTCATGGAGGTGGAAGAAAATTCGATTTCGATCAAAGCCACTACCTCGGAGCACCTGGGATTTGTGGGTAGGCAAGAGGGAGTAGCCGCCTACTGTACTGCCTTGATTTATCGCGTATGACTACTCCACAAGTAAAAATCATTACCACGGAGGACGGTTCGCATTCTCTATACCACGAAGGCTTACAGGAAACCTACCATAGCTTTCACGGGGCATTTAAGGAATCTATCCACGTTTTTATGCTGTATGGGCTAGACTCTTGGCTGGCTAGAAATCCAAAAAAATACCCTATACGAATTTTTGAAGTTGGGTTTGGCACAGGCTTGAATGCCTGGCTTACCTTGGTCTGGGCCGAACAAAATCAAATTCCCGTCCTTTACCACAGCATAGAACCTTTTCCTTTGGGTCCGGAGATTTACTCCCAGCTCAACTACATAGAGCAAGACCACGGGATTTGGCATTACCATAAGTATTTTTCAGCCTTGCATGAAGTTGCCTGGAACCAAGGAGGTCCCCTATCGGATTATTTCAATATCAAAAAAGATCAGGTGCGCTTAGAAGACTCGGACTTATATCCTTCTGACGTGGTTTTTTATGACGCTTTTGCTCCTAGCAAACAACCGGAACTCTGGACCAAAGAAATACTAGCCCCTGTGGTGGATGCCATGAGACCTGGAGCCGTATTTACCACCTACTGCGCCAAAGGCCAATTGAAAAGGGATTTAAAGGAATTGGGACTCCAAGTAGAAACCCTCCCTGGCCCTCCTGGAAAAAAGGAAATGACTCGGGCTTGGAAGGGGATGTTGTGATTTTGAAACCAATGTTCAAGGCACGAAGTAGAAATACGAAGTACGAAATACGGGATTTTGTAATCATAAGAAGCTCATATGACCACAATTTAGTCTCGTTTCTTGCTTCTCGGCTCTTGTATCTTGTCAGCATTTCGGCTCTTGCTTCTTTTAAATGTCAAATGCCGAGTGATGAAGAAAGAAGAGGTCAGAGCAGTAGCGGCTGTGGACAGTGGACTGTTAGCCTTTGATTAGTTTTTTAGTCGTGCGATTGGCGTTCTTGCCCCTTTGGTTACTTGGTCCATCTGGCAAAGGATCTCCGCATCCAGAGGCAAGAAAATATCCACTCGGGAACCAAACTTAATAAACCCAAACTCTTCCCCTTGTTGAAGTGTTGATCCCTGAGATACATACCATTTGATCCTCCTTGCCAAGGCCCCAGCAATTTGGCGAACCATCAGGGTAGTGCCCCTCTCATCGCGTATGACCATGGAAGTACGTTCGTTTTCTGTGCTGGATTTGGGATGCCATGCTGCTAAATATTTTCCAGGATGGTAGTGGAAATAGTCCACTGTGCCCGCGATGGGCGCCCTATTGACATGAACGTTAAATGGAGACATGAAAATGGAAACTTGCTTTCGCTTGTCCTTCAGGTATTCGGATTCAAAAGCTTCTTCGATGACAACAACTTTTCCATCTGCTGGAGCAAATACTAGGTTTTTGTCTTGAGGAATTGGAAAAATAGGATGTCTAAAAAACTGTAAGAAAAGTAAAAAAATAATTGTACTTAAGATAAAGGAAAGGCTAAACAAAACTCTTTCCTCTGGAAGATAATAATACAAGAGAAAGTTGCCTACGGAAAGCAGAAGGAGCATCCAAAACAGCAGCGTTCTTCCTTCTTTGTGAATCGTCATCATGTGGCGCTTACGGTTAATTGCTACCCCATTTCATTCCCAAAAGCCTACTAAATAGGTCATTGGTTGGGAATTATATAGGCGTGGTAAGGAATTACCACGCCTAAAGGTATACTTTTTCAGTAAAAATACTGTTAGAATCCTCCTCGGAAGGTATAGGTTTTTGCCACTTTGTCGATCGCTACAATGTAGGCAGCAATTCTCAAAGGGACTTTGTACTTAACAGAAGCCTGATACACCGTATCAAAAGCATCTTTCATGATTCGGTCAGAGCGGCGATTGACTCGATCTGCCGTCCACTTATAACCAAGGCGGTTTTGTACCCATTCAAAATAGGAAACGGTAACACCTCCTGCATTGGCCAAGATATCTGGGACAGCCATTATACCCTTTTCGTTGATAATGGCGTCTGCCTTGGCGGAAGTTGGCCCATTGGCTCCTTCCACAATAAGCTTGGCCTTGATGTGATCTGCATTGGAAGTGGTAATGACATCCTCGACTGCAGCAGGCACAAGTACATCTACTTGCAAGGTCAACAAATCACCGGCTTGCTGCATGACATCTCCCCCTTTAAATCCTTCTAGGGTGCCATTGTTGCTATCTCTGTAGGCAATCGCCTCCGAGATGTTGATCCCTTTTTCGTTGTAGAACGCCCCGGTATGATCTGAAATGGCAACAATTTTTAGGCCTCGCTCTTCGAGCAATAATGCGGCCCAGCTGCCCACATTTCCAAAACCCTGCACGGCGCAGGTGGCTTGGAATGGATTAATTTTAAGTTTTTGCATGGCCGCCAAGGTAGACACCATCACTCCTCTTCCCGTGGCTTCAGTTCTTCCCAAAGAACCTCCCAAAACCAATGGCTTGCCGGTGACTACTGCAGGAATGGTCATTCCGTGTGCCTTGGAATATTCGTCCATCAACCAGGCCATTTCTCTAGGACCTGTCCCCATATCAGGAGCTGGAATATCTTTGTCTGGCCCAAATACATCAATCATGGCCATGGTGTAGGCCCGCACCAATCGCTCAATTTCTCCTTTGGACATTTCGCGTGGATTGCATCGCACCCCTCCTTTACCTCCTCCATAGGGAATATCTACCACGGCACATTTCCAAGTCATCCAAGCGGCCAAGGCCCTTACCTCGTCCAAATGAACGTCAGGCGCAAAGCGAATCCCCCCTTTGGCAGGGCCAAGGATATTGGAATGAATCACTCGAATCCCTTCAAATACTTGGATTTTACCACTATCCATGGTGATGGGGAGGGAAACAATCACTTGTTTGGCTGGATTTTTAAGTACGTTGTAAACTTCGTCTGAAAGACCGAGCTTTTCTGCTGCAAGGTTAAACCTCTCCATCATAGACTCCAATGGATTTTCTCTATCCATAATTGGAGCCGGTTCTATGTAAGCCATATTGGGTTTTTTAGATTAAGTGAACTGGAAGACAAACTTAAGTAGATTTTTAATTGCCCCCCTTGAAAATTACCAGATTTTCAAAAAAGCAGTGATAAATGGCACCGAAAGTAGCAAACCATCAAATCTATCCAAAAACCCACCGTGACCTGGTAATATAGTACCCGAGTCTTTGATGGAGATAGATCTTTTGAATAAGGATTCAATGAGGTCTCCATAAGTGCCTGCAATGATGATGATGCCTGCGATCACCAACCATTTCCAATCTTCCAAAACGGTAAAGTACTGGGAGATGAGGAAAGCAACAGCAATAGCGGCAAAAACACCCCCTAAAAACCCTTCCCAAGACTTTTTAGGAGATACTCGCTCGAATAGTTTGGTTTTCCCAAAGCGTGTACCTGCAAAATAGGCGCCGGTATCGCTTGCCCATAAGATCGTCAAGCAGCCCACCAGGATTTCAAACCGGTAGGCCCCATCTACAGAAAACACGGCCATGTTGAGCAAGGAAAAAGGGACGGCCACATAAAAAATCCCCAAATAAGTATACGCAATCCCAGTAAAGGGTTTTTTATCTGTTTTTTTGTAGAGCTTGATAAAAAAGGTAAGAGACACCAAAGGGAAAATCAAAAACAAATAGGGCTGAGGTAGAATTTCTTTTTCCACCAAAAATGTCAAAATAAAGATGATCAAACCCAGAATGGTCCCAAAACTCTTCAGAGGAAGCATGCCGTCTAGGCCAGACAATTTGTAAAATTCCATTTGCGAAAAACCTAGAATGGTGGCAAAAATTAAAAAATAAGCCCAATCGGAATAAATGGATGCTAAAATCACAATCACCCCTCCTACCAAAGCTGTAACGGAGCGCTGGACCAAATTGCTATACTTGTTGATATTAAAACGAGATCTCATGCTGAATCAGTTGACAAGCAAACAGGGTTTGATCCTTGGGAACCAACACATCAAACGTTCCGATGACTTGGTATACCGATTCTTTTTTATTGATTACGAAAGCAGCGATGCCTCTTTCCTCTAAAATTCCTTTCACAATTAATGCCCGAATCTCTTGTTGATCCTCAAATACTTTGGTCCAATTATTCATCCTTGACTCGATTGACTTTTTTAAAGTAAAGAAATCCAAGGCTAAGAACCAAAAATCCTCCTAGAGCTGCAGGAATTGAAACTGTATCTGTAGATTCCATATCTATGCTCAAGTGTCCCTGATTGCTCAGGTATACCGCCAAAAGGGTAAGGGAATTGTTGAGAATATGTGCGAGAATGGGATAAATTAAGCTACCCGTGTAATGGTACATGTACCCAAATAAGGCTCCTAAAAATAACCTGGGCAAAAATCCATAAAATTGAACATGAATGGCGGAGAAGATGATGGCGGTAAGCCAAATTCCCCAATGGGGGGATCGTAAATATCCTTGCAACTTGGGTTGGATTACCCCTCTAAAAAAAACTTCTTCCCCTATTCCAGCTAAAACTCCAATCACCAAGATCCCTGCCAGCAACTCAGAAATGGATTGAAAATCGGTAAGAAATCGGGTAAGCTCCATGAGTTGCGTCTCCATCTCTCGCATCCACTGCTCCAGGGGCGCTAAGGCAGAAGGGAGTACCAAGTGGGAATTCCAATACACCAAAAATCCATTGAAAAGCATTCCTCCTAGGGTCATGGCTAGAATAAGACCCAAGTTTAGGCCCGAGACCCTAGACCATTGGATTTTCCAGCGGAAACTTGCTTTTTCCAGCAGAACTACAATAATCCAAGTGGCAAAGCAAAACCCTAAACCTGAACCAATGCCTTGGGTAAAGAGCAAGGCCATACGTCCATTGGGAATTTGGTAGTTTCCTTCAATCAGAGCCACTAGGTCATCTAAGGACACCTGAAACAATACAGGAATAAGCAAAGTAGCAATTCCCTGAAGGAATACTAAGGTCCCAAAGGTGATCAATGTAATGACCACCAAAGACAATACCCAGTTTTTTCTTGAGGCTATTTCAGCCTGAGTTTCGTAAATCTCCATAATTGGGCTAAATTTACATCAAATTTAGAATTCGCTTTGGTAAAAATTGGAAATATAACACTTGGGGAATTTCCCTTGCTCTTGGCACCCATGGAAGACGTGAGCGATCCGCCTTTTCGTGCAGTATGCAAGCAAAACGGGGCTGACCTCATGTATACCGAGTTTATAAGTTCGGAAGGACTCATACGAGATGCTGCGAAAAGCGTGCAAAAACTCGATGTGTATGACTACGAACGCCCCATAGGCATTCAAATTTTTGGCGCCGAAATAGAATCCATGAGAGAAGCCGCAGCCATAGCGGAAGCAGCAGGCCCAGATATTTTGGACATCAATTACGGTTGTCCTGTACACAAAGTAGCCTGTAAAGGGGCTGGCGCGGGAATCCTTCTTGATATCGATAAAATGGTGGCCATGACTGCGGAAATCGTGAAACGGGTAAAGCTTCCCGTCACGGTAAAGACCCGCTTGGGATGGAGCCACGATACCATTCGAATTGTAGAAGTAGCAGAGAGGTTGCAGGATGTAGGTATACAAGCCATCTCCATCCATGCCCGTACTCGCCAACAAATGTATAAGGGCGAAGCAGATTGGTCCTGGCTCAATTTGGTCAAAGACAATCCCCGTCTGCACATCCCTGTGTTTGGCAATGGAGACATCGATACTCCCGAAAAGGCAGAGGAATACCGCAAAAAATACCAGGTAGATGGAATGATGATTGGGCGGGCCTCTATCGGGTATCCCTGGATTTTTAATGAAATTAAGCACTATCTTCAAACAGGAGAAAAAATGCCTGCTCCCGACCTTGCAGAAAGAATAGCAGTCACCAAACGCCACTTGGATTTTTCCATCTCTTGGAAAGGCGAAAAACAAGGAATTTTAGAGATGCGCCGGCATTATACCAATTACTTCAGGGGCATGCCCAATTTTAAACCTTACCGCACCGAGTTGGTCACAGCTGAAAGCTACCAAGAAGTAGAAGAAATCCTACTTCAAATCGCCGATGTGTTTGCAGATTATGAATTTCATGCCTAAGGCAGGCATCCAACTTACTACCCAAAGATTTTCTTTTATTCCTCTTCCATGACCCAAAACGCTACCGAAAAATCACTTTTAAACTGGGTGTTGCTCTTGGTCTTAACGGTGATTTGGGGAAGTTCCTTTATCTTGATTAAGAGGGGATTGGAAGTATTTACTCCGGGAGAAGTGGGAGCCTACCGCATGGTAGCTGCAGCCAGCCTTTTGCTTCCTTTATCCCTTCCCCGCATCAAGCAACTAAGTAAGACTCAAGTCATCCATTTATTAATTACAGGATTGCTTGGAAGTTTTATTCCAGCCTTTCTTTTTCCCATAGCCCAGACCCAGTTGAGCAGTTCACTCACTGGAGTATTGAATGCACTCACCCCCCTTTTTGTGGTGTTAGTAGGAGCCTTATTTTTCAATACCTCCATTACCCGAAGAAATGGACTAGGCTTGGCCATCGCCTTTGTAGGGGTGCTGGTGCTGGTGACCTTTAAGGAGGGGGGGAGTTTGGAATCCTTGACAGATATCAATGCCTATGCCTTGTTTGTCATAGCGGCATGTGTATGCTACAGCATCAATTTGCATTTCATCAAAGCCCGATTTTCCCAGCTGAAATCCATAGAAATCTCCTCGATTTCTTTATTGCTAATTCTCCCCCTAGCCTTGGTGTACTTATTGGCCGGCACAGAATTTTCAAGCAAGCTTTCTACCCAGCCCCAAGCCTGGGAAGCCTTAGGATATGTTACTATTTTAGGCATGATAGGCACAGCTACGGCTTTGATCCTATTCAATATCATGATCAAAAGCGCCAGCCCCTTTTTTGCAAGTTTGGTCACCTATACCATCCCTATTGTAGCTATTCTTTGGGGGGTTTTGGATGGAGAAGTGCTCCTATTTGGGCACTACCTGGGCATCGCCGCGGTAATTCTTGGCGTTTGGATTGGCAATAGAAAATAAGCTCTTTTCTTGTTGAACTAGACCAAGCCTTTTTTTCAGGAATTTACTCTTTATTTCTTTTTGAGTCCTTGCTCCAAGCATGTACCAGCATGGGTAGTTCTTGGTAGGAGGTAATGCCAGCCTCTATCCCTTGAGACTTGAGAAAAAGGTCATTGATCCATCGGCTGAATTCCAAAAAAAATGGCTTATAGCGCTCGTTTGCTTTTTGAATGGCTATCAAATCCTGTCTTAATCCAGGAGGCAAGTTTTTAATCCAAAGCTCCATGCGCTCGGGGGATTCTCTGCGGTAGTCTCTGAGCTGATAGAGAAGCAACCGAAGCTGTGCCGAATACCTCAGCCGAGGATCGTCTGCATGGGAACAAATCACCCAGGCAAGGAAATTGGCTTCCCCCTCATCGGTCACTCCAAAGCTATGTGCCATTTCATGGGCTATGGTGAAGGGCTGCTCCAAAGGATGCAAGCTAGGATCAATATAACTTTCTCCAGAATAAGGAAAGTAAATTCCTAAAATCCCTATTCTTCTCATAAACCCTGAAGGTGGAACTAGCTTGGTACGTGGATTTCCCGTATAATTTATCCCCAAGAGGAAAAGATTTTTACGCATGTTATTCCTTACTACCTCCTCCAGGAGTGCGTAGTCCATCCACTCATTTATGGCAGCAGTATCCTCTTTTATTTTTAATCGTTCTTGAAAAGCTAAATTTCGGGTGAGCTCCAATTCGGTTTCTAAAATTTCTAGGGAGAGAGTGGTAGGCAAAAGCCCCAATTGCTGGACGATGGGAGTGCGCTGGTAATTGTATCCCCAAAGCACTAAAAAAAAGAAAATTAGGGCTCCAAGCGCATTGCAAAGGAAGCGCAAAGAATAATGAAGCTTCTGCTTTCTCCCTACTTGAGCCTTTAGCCGAAAAATAAAAATAATTAGGATTACCCCTATGAGAATAAAAAATAAGTAAATGCTCGGAAAGGGCAATTTCCCTAAACTCAGGTCTAGAAGGTTGCGCAGGAAAGGAAAAATTGAACGGGAATATACCCGGTCTGTAGTCTCGGGAAATTGGGATGCTAGAAAGCGCAGGGCCAAAGCCAAAAGCCCCAAAATGGCCCATGACCAATTTTTCTTGCCCATATGTATGGTCTATATGCCTTCCGCTTGCACTTCCTTTACTTCAGGCAGCATACGGGTGAGTAAATTTTGAATGCCCGCCTTCAAGGTTACAGTACTGGATGGACAGCCAGAACAAGATCCCTGTAGGAGCACCTTCACTACTCCATCGGCAAAGGAGTGGAATACGATGGCTCCTCCGTCTTGCTCTACGGCGGGCCGGATGTATTCGTCCAGGATCCCCTTAATTTTTTTTACTATCTCGGAGTCATTCTCATCAAAAAGAGGATCCTTATCGATAGCTACTTGAACTGCCTTTTGACCAGATTCTAAGTATTGACGGATGTGCTCCCGTAGCACCTGCTGAATCTCTGTCCACTCTACCTCCTGGTCCTTGGTGATGGTCACAAAATTGGAGGCGATAAACACCCGCTGAACCGCAGCAAAATTAAAAAGCTCCTTAGCTAGCTGGCTGTGCTGCGCACTCGCTGCATCAGGAAAATCATAACTGACCCCCTCCTCCACCAACATAAAATTGGCTACGAATTTTAGGGAGTTAGGATTTGGATTGGCCTCCATGTAGAGGTGAACCGGTCTAGCTTGAGCTTTTAGCATGGTGTAGAAGATATGTTTCTTGCAAAAACCAATTTGAGGGATAGAAGTTCCCCAGGGATTAAAATTTTGATTACTTTTTTGGAAGCTTGCCCTTGGCAGCATACCAAATGCCTCCGTAGAGATGCTTCAAGAAATCAGCATCTTCCCATACCGCATCCACATGACCCAAGGCAGTATAAAATACCCTTCCTCCTTCAAAGTCATGGTACCAGGCCATAGGGTGAAAGGCTCCCATGGCCTTGGCTGGCTCGTAGGTACTCTCATCTGCCTGAATCAATACCTTGATGTCGGGGTTCAAACTTTTAAATTCGTATAACTCATCGGTCCATAGCCAATTTACTGGCAAATGCCAAGTCGCAGGATGCTCTCGATTGACTACTTCCAACCTAAGGGTTTGTTGTCTTGGATGGGCAAGAAAATATCCCCCAATCATGCGGTTGTACCAAGGCCACTCGTACTCTGTATCTGTGGCAGAATGGATACCCACTACTCCCTTTCCCGATTGTACAAATTTCTGAAAAGCGGCTTTTTGGGCCTCATTAAAAATTGTTCCCGTAGTACTCATCAACACGACTACGTCGTATTTAGCTAGGTTTTCGTCGTTAAATTGCGAGGCGTCTTCTGTGGTGTATACAGAAAAAACATGCTTTTCTGCCATTTTTTTAATTGCCATAACTCCGTTAGGAATGGACTGGTGACGAAAACCTGCAGTTTTAGAAAATACAAGGACACGAAATTGTCCCCCTTGCTGAGCCAAGCTGGTCAGAGAAATTGACAGAAACAGAATGGCTACCAGAGCGATGGATTTACCTGTGTTCATGGGTGGTTGGATGGAGGTTAGATGGGGTTTATTCAATTATAGTAAATTTTTCTTCTACTTTATTTCTGGAGAAAGCATTGAAATGCCACCATTCGCTACCAATCCCCGTAAAGCCCGCCCCTTTCATCACCTTCCTTAGAATTTCGCGGTTGGCAACCTGAGCCTTGGTAATACTTCCCTCCGCCAGCATTTGAAGTTCCCGATCTGGATAGGCCGGATATCCAAAATAATCGTAAGGAGTTCCCATATCCAAGGGTTTTCCGGATTTCACATCCATCAGGGTAAGGTCGACTGCAACTCCAAAATTATGTAGCCCTCCTATTTTGGGATCAGAAACGTACAGTGTCTTGAGACTATCTGGCTTGTCTAGGCCATCCCATAAAATTTGCTGTACACTCCTGGGGCGTGCCCCATCGTATACCAGTAAACTCAAGTTGGGATAATCCTTTTGCAAGTCTTGTTGTGCTTTGGCTAGCATATCTGCTACCACGGGCTGTAGGTAACATCGGGTGAGGTCCCCGTATACATCTTTTTTGAAAAAATTATCTTCGGTAGAATACTTCAATTCTACCCGGATACCTGGAATGGTCGCTTCAATATCTACTAGCCCTTGTTCCAGTAGCATCTTTTCAAGAGCTGTACTTCCTGTAGTTTCATCCAGCGAGTCCTCCCCAGCAAAAAGAGAATCTCTTTGAGCTTCTGTAAAGTCAGCTTGATCACTTTTGGGGGTAGAGCAGGCCATCAGTATTCCAAAAACCAGGTAGGTGATATTTCTCATAGCAAAATATTTTTTTTGATGACTTGGGCGGAAGCTTGGGCTGTCGGCAATACCACCACGTCGGCCAGCACCACATGTGCAGGACGAGTAAGTGCAAATGCTACGATGTCGGCAATATCTTGGGCGACCAAGGGGGTATAGCCCTGATAAACGGTACCAGCGCGTTGAGCATCTCCCTTAAAGCGGACCAAGGAAAATTCTGTTTCTACCAATCCTGGGTGAATTCCCATCACTTTGATGCCAAATGGGTTCAGATCCATGCGCATGCCCTGAGTTAGTGCATCCACGGCATGCTTGGAGGCACAATAGACGTTGCCATTGGGATAGACTTCCTTTCCGGCAATGGACCCTATATTGATGATGCACCCTGAATTTCTCTGGGTCATGCCTGGGATAATGGCTTTGGAGACGTATAGGAGTCCCTTAACGTTGATGTCCAGCATGGCATCCCAATCGGAAATGCTTCCTGTTTGAATAGGATCTAGCCCGTGGGCATTGCCGGCATTATTGATGAGGACATCTATCTCGGACCACTCCTTGGGTAGATTCCCTAGAATTTTTTCCACTTGCTCCCGGTCTCTCACGTCAAAAACTAAGGACAGACATCGAATTCCTTGAGGCAATTTCTTTTCGAACTCCTCCAAACGCTCTGCCCTTCTACCGGTTACGATCAAGTCGTATCCCAATTTGGCAAGGGTCAAGGCACAGGCTTGTCCAATTCCAGATGTTGCCCCAGTAACCAGCGCAATTTTATTTTTCATTTCCACAAGTTAGCAGGAAAGCAATTATTTCCTGTTTTCTTCAGCTTGAATTTTGGAAGATGGGAAAAAGAAAACGTGAAACAGGAAATGCGCTACTCCAGGTGACTTAACTCCTCCACAAGTAGGGAAACAACAGGTAGGAGGTCGCTGAGACCAAGAAATTGATGGCGACCAAACTCAAGATTTTATCTCCGCTCACACTCCAATCTAATCCATCTAGAGCATTTTTAGAAATGCGAATGGCCATCAGCAGGATGGGGATGATGACTGGAAAACTTAAAATCGCCATCAAGGTAGCATTGTTGCCTGCCTTTGAAGCAATCCCGCTCACCATAGTCAAACTAGACGCAAATCCTACTGTGCCCAAGATCAAGTTGAGTAGAAATAGACCTTGATCCTGCACTGGATTTCCGAGAATGACCGAGAAAACTCCGTATCCCAAAAGCCCAAGGAACAAATTGAGAAAAGAGTTGTAAATAATTTTAGATAAAATGATGGATTCAGGAGAAGCGATGGTGTAGTAATACAATTGCCTACCGGCATGCTCCTGCACAAAACTTTTGGCCACTGCATTGACGGAAGAAAATAGGAGAATGATCCAAAAAAGTGCATTCCAAGTAGGAATAGATAGACTCCCTGTCTTGGCTCCCACACTGAGGTAAACGATAAAAACCGCAGAAATTACGTAAAGTAAAATCCCGTTGAGCGCAAATTTTTGCCTCCACTCTAGAGTGATTTCCTTTTTTAATAAAGCGGCAATTTCCTTTCGCATAAAGCAAAGGTAGAAACTTTCTACTTCCTTGCCACCCGCTACCGTACCCCCTGCTCCCTTGTATTCCAAATCCTTAGCCCTTAATTTTACTTTATTATTTAAAAAAATCGTTTGGAACATGGGATGGGAAAAATTTTTTGAGGTATGGATGCGAATTGCAGGAACCACCACCTTGAGGTATTTTGGAATTGCAGGGGTGGTATTTCTAATTTTTTATGTGCTATTGAAGAAGCCCATGCAACACAGAAGAATTCAGCCCCTGATTCAAAAATGGAAAAACTACCGAAGAGACATAGGTTTTTCCCTTTTGACAGTGATCATCTTTGCCACCATAGGCTCCCTAGTATTTGTGGTATTTCGTCCTTATACCCAACTTTTTAGAGATCCTCTTCAGTATGGATGGGGGTATTTTATCCTCAGCTTTCCTACGATGCTTTTGATTCACGACGCCTACTTTTACTGGGTCCACCGCATCATGCATCATCCCAAGCTTTACAAAAGAATACACCACGTTCACCACCTTTCTACCAATCCATCTCCTTGGACAGCCTATGCTTTTCATCCTTTGGAGGCTATTCTTGAGGCAGGCATCATTCCTTTGATTGCCTTTTGCCTTCCGGTTTCCCAAACAGCATTGGGGTATTTTCTACTTTTCCAATTCATCTACAATGTCTACGGCCATTTAGGTTATGAACTATATCCCAAAAATTTTCACAAGCATTGGCTGGGAAGATGGATCAATACGGGCACCGCTCACAATCAACACCACCAGTATTTTCATGGGAATTACGGTTTGTACACCCTGATCTGGGACCGGCTATTTGGAACCTTACGGGCAGACTACTCCCATAAATACGAAGAAGTCACCCAAAATTCTTGAGCGCATTTGACAAAAAAATATCCCTTACCGCCGGCAAGGGATAGGTACTAAGGTCATGAGGTTGACTTAAAATGCCCTCTCTTCCAAGTGCTCACCTAGCTTCAATCTAGGGACTCCCTGCAGCATCCAATCAGGTGCGGGTAGCCCTTTGAGGTGATGGTCAAAAAATTCCATCATGCGTACACTGTAGTCCTTTCGATTTTCCATTTTCCCGAGACCGTGATTTTCTCCCAGGTATTGAACCAGGATGACGGGTTTTTTAAGCCGACGCAAGGCATTGTAAAATTCTACTCCCTGTGTAAAGTCCACCGCCCCATCTTTATCGTTGTGAAGCAGGAGTAGGGGTGTCTCCACATTTTTCACGTGGTAAATGGGGCTATTTCTTTCGTAAGCCTCCCAGTTTTCCCAGGGTCCTCCTAAAAATCTACCCTGAGAGGCTTCAAAGATCGACATGTTGCCAGCTCCGGTATTCCAATAGATCAGGTCATACATGGAAATCATGTTGGTCAAGGGAGCGCCAGCAGCAGCAGCTTTAAATCGCTTCGTTTGGGTAATCAAAAAGGATGTTTGGTATCCTCCCCAACTGTGTCCATGAAGCCCCATTTTTTCTGGGTCAATCACGCCCGTTTTCAAAGCAGCATCCACCGCAGGAAGTACCGACCAAACTGCCGACATGCCTGGATCATCCAAGGTGTACACAATGTCGGGAACGAGCACTGCGTAGCCGTTGCTGGTATACAAACTTGGATTCCACCCCGTGCCACTGTAGGCAGGATTGGACCAATTGTGCAAGGTTTGGGAGAGTTTTTCGTAGTAATACACCACGGTAGGATAACGCATGCCTTCTTGATACCCTGCAGGCAGAAACAGTGCCGCTTGAAGAGAGTCCCCTTTGGCAGAAACATAATCCACCAACCTCACCCCAGCGGACCAGCTGTATGTATTGAAAGCAGGGGCATTTTCTGTGACTTGCTTGGCTTGACTAAGGGAAGCATCTCCCAAATAAACTTGGGTAGGCTCGTTGAACTTCTCTTTGGTGTAGGTAAACACGTTTGCTTTTTTGGCTTTGGCCAAACCTTGGATATTGGCATCCTCCCAAAGCAAAATTTTTGCTCCTTTAGCCAGTCCTGCCTTGGATGGATTTAGGGTGGCCATCCCGCTTTTTTTCGTTCGCTCCCCATAGAGACGCAGGTACACGGGCTTACTCAGATCAATGCCTTTTTCTTCAGGATCCAAGTTGATGCGGTATTGGTATCGGATGCCCTGTGACCTTCCCGTTTGCGTCACGTTGGTAGGACTTTCCTTAGGAGAGAGTGGTACTTGCCAGATGTCCCAACCGTCACGCAAGAGAAGGTATTTGCCATCGCTGCTCCAGCCCAAGGGGCTGAGCAATGCAAGTTTCAGGTTGCGATCTTCTTCCTCATCTACAAAAGAAACAGGTAGATTCTCGGTAAGGTTACGATGGGTATTTGAAAGGATATCATATACAAAAAAGTGCCCCTCTTTCCCATATAATAATTTCTTACCGTCTGTAGAAGGGCGAGGCATGGAGGCTACCGTGGGCTGGTAAAATTTCTCAAAAAGTAATTTTTTTTCTCCAGTCTTCAAATCCACAACGTAATAATCCAGATAGCTTTGACCATTGAGGTTGATGTCCAATTCATAGGCTCTTTGGTCAGAACCTAGACCAAAATGCTGCTGGGGCAAAATATTGAGTTCCCGCATGCTGCTGTCCTGGAGGGCCAGGTGTTTTTTGCTCAGAATGTCGTAGCTAGCCCAGAAACTGTAATTTTTGTCCATGCCTTCCATCACTTGCTGTCGTGACTGCAGGCGTTCGTCTTGCCAATGCCAGATAGTCATCTCTGGCTTTTTAGCATCCTTTGGTTTTGGAATAGAATCGGCACCGACTTCTTTTTTAGGGGTTTCTTTTTCAACCAAAACCAGAGGGTGGATGCCATAAAAAAGTCTGCTCAAATCATCTGACCACATGGGACGACGGTTGGGGCTGATGGTATATTTTTGATCAAATCCTAAAGAATCCTTCTCAGGGTCGTAGAGGGTAATTTGAGGATTGCTGAGGTTTTTAACACCTACTACAGCACCTTTTTCCTGCTTGTACTTTTTGTCCTCTTTAAATTTTAGGGCGGCAAAACCATCCCCTTTTTCTGTCCAATTGATGCTTTGATAAGCTGCCTCATCCGAATCTAACACCTGAATGGCATTACTGGCCAATTGTAGCAAATACAGGCCGTTGCCTTGGGAATTGGCAGCATCCACCGCATAAGCAAGATGCGTCCCGGTTTTGTTTACGGCGTGTTCTCGCACATTTCCCAGGTTTTGGGACTTGCCTGTTTTGAGGTGATGAATAAGCAAATCGGTGCCTTTGGCATCACTGTCTCCAGATTTGGGAAGGGAGATAAGGAGGTGCGAAGAGGCTTCCCCATTGAAATAAAATCCCCCTATATCTTCAAAGGTTTTTTTCTCACCCGTACCCAAGTGTACCAAATGAAGTTTTTCTTTTGGAGAATTTTCATTGGCCTTTTTTTCGGCAAACTTAGGTAACTCTTTGAAGGCCATCCATTGGCTATCTTCACTAAATTCAAAGCTGGCAAAGGAAGTATTCCCAATGGGGTACGATTTTTTGCTATCCAAATCAGCTAGTTTTTGGAGAATCAATTCTCCATCGGCTTCTACTCCGGTGAGCACGTAAGCCATCCATTGCCCATCAGGAGAGAGTTTGAAGCCAGAGTTGGGCATGGATTTCCAAGTGGCTACATCTTTCCAGGAAATGGGACGGGTATCTTGGGCTTGTGCCTGGCTAAGTGTGGCGCAAGCCAATGCCAAAAAGAGGAGCAGGTATTTTTTCATAGAGTTGTGTGCTAACCAAAGGGAATATTATGAGATTTTCACAATACCACAAAACAGAAAGCAACAACCCTTGCAGAAAAGTGTACAGCAAAAGGTGATAGACCTTACCTATTCTCCAAAAAAACCAAGGATTAAAAGGAAAGGGCAAAGGGTAAGGCAATACGATAAACAACCCTAAAAAAGATTCTGAAAATCACATCTAGTCGCTTTTTCAGCCAATTACTGAGCCCGATAAGAATGGAAGGATCATTTAGGCCAGCCTCAACTTCGAAGAATCAACCTATCCATTTTTTCTTTGGTTAAAAAATAAATCAAAGATCCTGACCCTTGGAAAAGAATCACCACCCAAATCCAGCCAGTCTTCACTTGCCTAGGATTATGAAAGTTACTTTTCACGATGTCAATTAGGGCATAAATTATTGCTCCAATATTCAGAGCCAAAAGAAGTCCAATTAAAAGTTCCATAGGTTTTTTCCAATTAGTTTAAGAATCTAAATAGTACGCTACTTATGCCTTGTGCTTTTTTCCTTGAGTTTATTAGTTTTTAAAATCGCAAACCCAAAATTAGTAAGGTGGTAAAAGAGAATTCCAGCAAGTATAGAAGTATAGAAACCAACTTTAGTGGGATTAAATGAGCCATTCGATCCCAATAACATGAAGAGCAAGGCAAATCCGATGCTTGCGAGTAAAAGCCTTCTATTGAAATTTTCCATATCTTTTTATCTAAAACAAGAGGTTAAAAGTTGTGAGGCAATTCCGTAAGCGATGCCGGAGATAAATCCACCGGCTCCTCCCACAACCCCTGCACCTACACATCCAGTCACTGTTCCAACCAATGGAAATGCAACAGTTCCGGCGGTTGCTCCTGCATAACACCCTCCAGCAGCACCCCCAACTAACCCAACAACTCCATCAGCAAATATACTTCTTGTACTTATGGAACATCCGGTAACTCTGTCAAAAGCGCCATCTACCCCAAGTTCAATTGCAAGAATTCTACGAATATCATCAATACCCCCGCTTTCAAGAAATTCAATTAAACTGGTCACTCCCGTACTAAATGCAAGCAATTGAAATTTTTCATCATAAGAAAGAGAAGAAGAAACTACAGCTGTTTGAAATTCGGATGTTTTGGACCTCCCTAAACTAATGCCATCATCATTTAACAAGTCGTCTACAAAGGGCTGAACTAAATTTAATTGATTTTCGCTATAAACCCCAAAAGCGGAAAGATCTACAGAACCACCCGATCTTAAATTTGAAGGATTATGGGTCAAATTTAAATGGCTGTAATTGTTTGAAAGATTTAAAATAACCTCCTGATTTGCGTCGAAATAGTGCCCATTCATTCCTGTTAGGACATCCTTAACTAACTCTTTTTGATCCAAATTGATTTCATTTCTCCCATTAGATTTTAGGTTTTTAGCTAAATTTGAAACTGCCAAATTCAATCCATCTGAATTCATTTCTTGCAGTAGTGAAATTTCTTGTTCCAAATTAGAATTGGGAACCAAATCCTGATTTTGTTCACATGAAGAAATGAAAATAATTAGCGAGAAAATTGGAAAAAATAACTTTTTCATGGTTTAAAAAATTTAAAATTTGGGTATGTTTCTTTTTTTCGGATGCCTTTGAGCCACTTCAAGCAATCTACACCTAGACTTATCCCAATCAAATTGGAAGAGATTTTCCAATTTGATCTTTTGCTTGACTCGGAAAAAAAACTTTCGCTTTCCTTGAGATGAATTTCCAAACAACCCACTGCAATTTCCTTGCGGTCAATCATTTCTATCAGAAAAATAATAGGAATTCTCTTCAGTAGAATAGCTGATGTCAATTTCCAGATAAAGTCGTAAATCATCGAGCACATTGTAGACCATTCGTTCTTTTATGCCCAGTTTTAGTGCTAATTCCTTGGGATTTCCTGTCTTCTTCTTTTCAATCAACTCAATCAAGAGCTTGTATCGCTCGTAATACTTCAATCCAGTCATAGTGGTTTTGCAAAAAAAATACGCTCCTTAAAAAATCCGAATCCAAAAATCAAAGAATTTTAAAAATAAATATTTTAAAAGTATAAATAAAAATTAGTTTTATTTAATATTTAATTTTTTTAAGCCATTTAATTACTTTAAATAAACGTTAATTAATTTAAATTCCAAAACTAGTTGATAAAAAAAAGCCTGTCAGTATTAAAATCTGACAGGCCTTAATTTTTTTATACCCCTACTTCTTCTGGTACACCACTTTTCCTCCCACCACGGTCATCTGCACCTTGGTTTGAAGAATTTCATCTTCCGGGATTTCCATGATGTTTTTGTCAAATACCGTAAAGTCTGCCGCCTTGCCAACAGCAATAGATCCTTTAAAATTTTCTTCAAATTCCGCATAGGCTCCATCCAAGGTATATGACTTCAAGGCCTGTTCCCTTGTCATTTTTTGATCCCCCTCGTATCCGCCTTCAGGTAATCCTTGCAGGGTCTTGCGGGTCACGGATGCATAAAAGGAAGGGATAGGATCTACGGGCTCTACGGGCGCATCGGTGCCATTTGCAATGCGAGCCCCGGTTTGGAAGAGCTTCTGCCATACGTAAGCCCCATCGATGATGCGCTTTTCCCCCATGCGATCGATGGCCCAAGGGCGGTCGGAACTCAAATGAATGGCCTGCATGGCGGCTATCACCCCCAACTTTCCAAATCTAGGGATATCGTCTGGGTGCAAATGCTGGGCATGCTCAATGCGGAAGCGATGGTCTTTGGCTTCAGGAAACTTGGCAAAAGCCGCCTCGTAGCGATCCAATATTTCCTGATTGGCACGATCTCCAATGGCGTGTGAACACACTTGAAATCCCAATGGTAAGGCCTTTTCCGACACCTCGGTTACCACCGACATGGGCAAGGTCTCATGCCCCCGGTGGCCAGGCTTGTCTGAGTAATCCTCTAGCAACCAAGCCCCCCAAGGGCCCAAAGCCCCATCGCAATTGAGCTTGATGGAGCGTACCGTTACCCAGTGATTGGGATCTATCATGGGCCCTTTTTTATACCAGGCTTCCAACAAGTCGGGCTGTCTGCCCGTCAGCATGATGTACATGCGGGCGGTCAGTTTGCCCTCTTTTTGAAATTTTTGCACCAAATCAATGACCTCCTGGCCTGAACCTGCATCGTGGAAGGAAGTAATTCCTTTTTCAGCCAATTCTTTCAAGGCCAAGGTCAATGCCTCTTCATTTTTTTCTGGGGTAGTTTCAGGGATCAATTTGCTCACTAGGGTGGACGCACGCTCTACCAAAACCCCTGTAGGATTGCCTAGCTCGTCTCTCAACACTTCTCCTCCCTCTACTTCTTGGGTGGGCTTTTCGCTGCGCAAAGGAGTGATACCAGCCAGCTCCATGGCTTTTTGATTGACAAAAGAGGCATGTCCAGAGGCATGAGCAAGGTATACAGGGTTATTGGGACTTACCGCACTTAGGGCTTCGTGGGTTTGAAAACCCTTGATCGTTTTTTCAGGCATTTTGAGCCACTTGTCTTGGTGCCATCCCCTGCCCGTAATCCAATCCCCAGGCTTGGCTACCGCTGCGGCTTCTGCTACTTTTTCGATGAGCTCTTCGTAGGTCTGAATTCCCATCAAATCGATTTCCAATTTGTTGTAACCAATCCCCATCAAATGGGCATGGGATTCGATAAATCCTGGAGTCATGGTTTTGCCTTGAAGATCAATGACCTCGGTAGCTGTACCAACATAGGCCTGTATCTCAGCGGTCGTCCCCAAGGCTAGGATCAAACCATCTTTCACCGCCACGGCCTCTACTTTCGGGTTGGCTTCGTCTACCGTATAAACGATTCCATTGATGAAAACTTGATCAGCAGGCTCAGGACCCGCATGGCAGCTCCAAAGTAGGAAACCTAAAAAAAGCGAAAAGAGAATGGATTTCATGGGGAGGTATTTAAATTCCTAAACTAGCGGATTTGATTTATGTTGGCAAGCCAATAGAAGAATTGTGAAACATCAAATTCATCCTCTTGCATTGTGAAGCATGGCGAAAAAATCTATTTGATCAAAAAAAGGATGAAGTTTATTCATTAAAGGGTTGAACACCGCTTAAAATAATAGGGATGGCGCCCTACAAAGATGGGCCGAATGCGTTATTTTGTAACAAAATTTCCACTAATGAAACTGGATCTTCTTTATTCCCTATTTTTAAAAAGCTCAGGAGTAAGTACCGACACTAGAAAAATTGATCTAGGAAACCTCTTTTTTGCTTTAAAAGGACCAAATTTCAATGCAAACGAATTTGCGAGCAAAGCATTAGAAATGGGGGCCTCGGCGGTGGTAATAGATGAAGAACAACATGCAGTCCCAGGAGATGCAAGGTATTTTTTATGTGAAGACACCTTGAGTGCTTTACAACAACTGGCAACTTACCATCGGAGAAAGTTTACCATTCCCATCATTGGCTTGACCGGATCCAATGGCAAGACCACGTCCAAAGAGTTGTTGTTTAGCGTCCTAAAGCAAAAATTCAACACCCTTGCGACCCAAGGTAACCTGAACAACCACATCGGCGTACCCTTGACTTTGCTTCGTTTGAACGCATTGCATCAAATCGCCATCATCGAGATGGGGGCCAATAAACAAGGAGATATTGAAGAACTTTGCGGCATTGCAGAACCTACGCATGGATTTATCACCAACATTGGAAAGGCTCACTTGGAAGGCATGGGAGGCCCTGCGGGAGTTTTGAAAACAAAAACTGAACTGTTCCAATTCCTTAAGACCCACCAGGGAACCGTATTTATCAATACCCAAGATCCAAATTTGGCACCTCTGATTGCTCGATTTGAAAGCCCAGTGCTGTATCCTTCGCCTGGGGATTTCTGTGAAGTTCAATTCCATGGTGCAGATCCCTTTGTTGCCTTTTCTGTTCCTGGCGTAGCGGGAATCCAGGTCAGCTCCTTGGTTGGTGCCTATAACTTTGGAAATATTGCCAATGCACTGACTATTGGCGCCTACTTTGGCGTAACGATGGAAGATGCCGTTCGCGGAATCTTGGAATACACTCCAGAAAACATGCGTTCCCAGCTCGTGGAAAAGCGCAGCAATGTGATTGTCTTGGATGCTTACAATGCCAACCCCTCCAGCATGGAAGTGGCCATTCGCACCTTTGGAAAAATGACAGGGAAAAAACACAAGATGGTCATCCTAGGGGACATGTTTGAGTTGGGGAACTATGCGGAGGAAGAACACCGCAAGTTGGGTGAGCTGGTGAGTGAATTTGCCTTTGACAAGGTCTGCTTTACGGGCAAATTGATCGTGTCCGCCCTGGAAACCGCCCCTTCGGCCTTGTATTTTCCTGACCCTTTTTCTTTCCGCAACTGGCTACAGGACAGCAAGCTGGAAGACTACCTGATCCTGATTAAGGGAAGTCGAGGCATGAAGCTGGAAACGCTGGTGGAGTTTATTTGATGAGAAAGACCTTTGAGGTCTTGCAGACCTCGAAGGTCTTAAAAAGTGGAATTTAATCTTAAACCTTCGCTTTTTTAAAAAAGCAAAGGTTAGCTGGCTACGCGACTACTTCTTCCAAAGTTTTAAACTCCATACGGTTTTTGCAGTTCTATTAGAAAATCAAGTATACTACTCTTCAAAACCATGCGTCCCTACTTAGATTTTCTTTCCGCCTTGAGTGAAAACAACCACAAAGACTGGATGGATGCTAACAAAAAATGGTACTTAGACACTAAGGCCACCCTAGTGGAGGACGTCGAGGTACTACTAAAAACCATGGTAGACCTTGAACCTGATTTGGCCTCTTTCAAAGCCAAAGATTGCCTGTTTCGACAAAATCGAGACGTACGCTTCTCGGCCAACAAAAACCCCTACAAAACCAATTTTGGGGTATATTTTTCCCCAGGAGGCAAGAAATCTCCAGGGCCAGGCTACTACCTCCAAATCCAACCAGGAAATTCATTTTTGGCAGGAGGAATCTGGATGCCAGAAGCAGATACACTCAAGAAAATCAGGAAAGAAATCGACTTCAGTGGAGCCGAATTGGAGGGAATTGTGGAAAATCCCGACTTCAAAAAACTTTTTCCTAGCCTGGAAGGGGAAAAACTCAAAACTTGCCCCCGAGACTACGATGCCTCCCACCCTTACCTAGAATACCTCAAACTTAAGAGCTTTACGGTATCCCATCCCATTTCTGACAAAGCCGTGGGAAATGGAGAATTTCTAAGCTTGGCTTTGCATGGATTTTTCCAGATGAAACCCTTGATTGACTTCTTGGGGCAAGCCTTGGAAGAAGTAGAAGATGGATCCGGAATTTTATAAAAATGGCATCTATTAGCTTGAAACCCCCTAGCAAGCTATAAATTCTAACTACCTTTGTCCCATGTTCGACCTCAAACAAATCCTTTCCGTTTCCCTTATCCTGTTTTCAGTCATAGATATCCTAGGTTCTATCCCTATCATCATCAATCTAAGGAAAAAAGTAGGACATATTCAATCTGGAAAAGCTACGCTTGTGGCAGGGGTATTGATGATTGCCTTCCTTTTGGTTGGAAAATCAATTTTGAATTTGTTTGGCATAGGCGTAGAGGACTTTGCCATTGCAGGAGCGCTGATCATTTTTGCCTTAGGTGCAGAAATGATTTTGGGGATCGAACTTTTTAAACCTGACCCAGACGCCACAGCAAGTGCTTCCATTGTGCCTATTGCATTTCCTTTGATTGCCGGAGCAGGTACACTCACGACCATTTTGACCTTGAAGGCCGAGTTTGAGCAGGTCAATATTGCCATCGGTATCTTGCTCAATTTGATTTTTGTGTATATCGTCTTGAAAAGTACCACGTGGCTGGAACGGAAATTAGGAAAAACAGGCGTGGACGTGCTTCGTAGGATTTTTGGAATCATCCTGCTTTCCATAGCGGTGAAAATCTTTAAAACCAACGCATTTCCGATCACCCTAGGATAGTTGGCCTTAAGCCCTTTTTTCATTTCTTTGTACCATGATCCAAATTTTCACTGATGGAGCTGCCAAAGGCAATCCAGGCCCGGGGGGCTATGGTGCAATCCTCAAATTTGGAGCCCATTCCAAAGAACTTTCGGAGGGGTTTCGCTTGACCACCAACAACCGCATGGAGCTATTGGCAGTCATTCGCGCCTTGCAGGAGTTGAAGTCTTCCTCCTACGCCATTCAGATTTATTCGGATAGCAAGTATGTCGTGGATGCTGTAGAAAAAGGTTGGATTTGGAACTGGCAAAAAAAAGAATTTAAGGACAAAAAAAATCCTGACCTTTGGCAAATTTACATCCCTTTGCACCAGCAATTCAAACCCAAGTTCATTTGGATAAAGGGACACAACGGGCACCCTGACAACGAACGTTGCGATCAACTTGCAGTAGCCGCCGCAGAAGGCAATAGACTGCAAATCGACCACGGTTACGAGCAACTAGGCTGAGCGCTCAAATTCATCTCCCTCCAAGAAGTTGATCTATGGTCACCCCTGGGATTTCTTTAGGTTGACCCTCCTGTAACGGGCGATAGGCTGAAGAGGGGTACGTCCACCCATCGTCGGTAAGATTCCAAAGAAGAGGAGCTAAATTTTGTACTGCAGCTTTGCATCCCTGAACGATAGCCCCCATTTTTCCCGTTTGCTTGGACAGCACGGCTTCGTTTTCAATTTCAAAAGGCCCATGAAATCCTTTCTTCTGTAACACCTCCACAAAGGATCTCCAATCCATACTATCTCCCAGGCCAAAGCCAGGAAGGGTGGCTTCGTAATGGTGGCGGTCCCAAGGATTTTTGCTAGAGGTAATTCCTATTTTTTCTGCCCATTCGGGACGAATTTGTTGAATAGGATACATATTGCCCCAGAAGGGATCCGCTACGTTTCGAGTGGACTTGACATGGATCCTACGCACTCGACTGATGTCCGTGTGCTGCATGACCTCCACAGGATCGGTATGCTGCCATACGTCGTGGGAAGGATCGTAGATCTCCCCATGATTTTTTTCTGGGACCAATTCATACATGAGCTTACGCGCAGCAAGTACCCCACTGAGATTGTTGAATGTTCCCGTAAATCCAGAGCTTCTCCAACCTTCCATGGGACAATTTTCATAGACCACGGTGACACCTAGATCCGCGGCATAGCGAATGATGGGTCCAAAAATACGCTGGTACTCCAGTAAATTTTTTTCAAATCCCCCCTCTTGGTTGCCAAGTTCGTGATTGTATCCCACAAAAGTGCCTACCGTGACGTCGTTGGCATCCCCTCCCAAATAATGAGCCATTCGAATCAACTGCAGGAGGTGGTTTTGATTCTTGACCCGATGGATGGGATCTCCACCGATGAGATTTTCAAAAGCGCCTAGGGAAAGTCGTAGCCTGGCAGAATTAAATTTTTCGATCAACGCTTGGGCCTGCTCAGGACCAAAATGCAAGTAATCCAAATGGGTGGCAACAAAATCGTCTCGGGTACCGTCTTTGCGGAATACACAAAGGTCTAATCCTTGAACACCAATTTCCTGGGCTTTTGCTATAGTTTCCTCCAAACTGAGTTGATCAAAGGCGGAGGTCATGATCCAAATGGGATGTGCCATGGGAGAGCTTTTTTTTAAAATTACACAAAGGCTAGCAATGTGAAAATAGGTAAGAAGAGGAGTTCACTCATTGGGAGGAATAGCGCCGACGGAGCAACACTTTTTGTTTTTGGCGTTCCCAAAGTGCCTTTGCCAAGTCTTTGGCCAGCTGCTCGGGTGCCGACTCGTGCAAAATCTGCTTCAATTGCTGTTCGGGCAAGTCTACTCGGTAGCAAATCTGAAGTAATTTTTCCAAGTGTCGATCCAATAATTGTCCCACGGCTTTGGATAGCTCCACTAGGGCTTCTTCTTCAGTAAACTCCGCTTGAGAATCCGACAGCTGTAGTTCTTTGGCTACCAGGGAAAAGGTTTCTTGAGGAATGGAAGGAAGCATGGGAGTCCAAAAAAATGCCCTGATTAACCTGGGCGAGCGGAAAAATTAATTCGTGTTTTCGGTGTCTACAAGAACCTCAGGAGCAAATTTTTTAATAAGGAGGTACCATGCATTGAGCTTTTTAATGTCCGACACATACACTCGGTCTTGATCAAATTCAGGCAAGACAGATTTCAAAAAAGCCCTCAATTCCGTATCCGTAGCAGATGCATCTACTCCTGTATCCCCTTGGTAAGTCTCTTCGATTTTTTTCATGACCTCGGCCAAAGGGACGGCACCTTCTTCTGTCAACGCATAGATGGAGATGTCGTTGAGTACAGATACGCGCATGGACATCCCGGCGACTAATTTGGATTTTTTTTCATCCAAAGATTCTAAAATAACTCCCGATCGGGTAGGTTTGATGATTTTGAACAAGCCGGGTTTGCCTGCAACAGAGGCAAGGTCTTTAAAATTCATAGAATGTAGTTTTCAGATGTAAATATAAAAGGATCCCTCAATTTGTGTGATCTTGTTCAAATTCAAGCACTAGCTCTTGCATGTAGGCAAGCAAGGCTTCTTTTCCCGTTCCCTTTTCGGCAGAAGTCACAAAGTAATCCGGATTGTCTCCAAAGATTTCTTGAAGTTTAGACAGAAAAGCTTTTACACGGGCATCGGTTTGGGATTTGGATTGCTTGTCTGCTTTGGTAAAAATGACAGCGAAAGGAACCTCATGTTCCCCGCACCAGTAAAGAAATTCCAGATCTATCGTTTGGGGTTCTAGCCTGCTGTCTACCAATACAAACACTCCGCAAAGATTTTTACGAGTGGTGAGGTAGTTGCTAATCATTTTTTCCCATTTCACTTTTTTCTCCTTGCTCACCTTGGCAAAACCATAGCCTGGAAGGTCTACCAAATACCAGCGATCATCGATCATAAAATGATTGATAAGTTGCGTTTTACCAGGTTTTTGAGAGGTTTTTGCCAGTTCCTTTACTCCGGTCAACATATTGATTAGAGAACTTTTGCCCACATTGGACCTTCCTATACAGGCAATCTCTGCCCTTTCTGGTTTGGGGCATTTGGATACCTCGGTATTGCTGACTAAAAAGGTGGCTTTGCGTATCATGACTCTGTAAAGGAATTCAAAAGTAGGGTTTTATTTTGGATAGCTTTGGCAGCTAGGAGATCAACAATTTTCCATTCCTAAGGTTTGTGTAGTAATATTGTACCTCCAAAGAAGATTCGTGATGACTGTAGTTCCTTACAAAGATAAGCAAGACCCCAAAAAAGAGCAGGTCGCTGAAATGTTTAACAACATCAGCCCCAAGTACGATCTGCTCAATCACGTGCTCAGTCTAGGGATAGATATCGTTTGGAGAAAAAAGGCCATCAAAATGTTGAAAAAAGATGACCCCAAATTGATTTTAGATATAGCCACAGGCACGGGGGATTTTGCGCTAGAAGCACTTGCCTTGCATCCTGACAAAATCATTGGCGTAGACATTTCTGAGGGCATGCTTCAGGAGGGGCGCAAAAAAATGATCAAGCGAGGCCTTCAAGATAAAATCGAAATGCTGCTTGGAGATTCGGAAGTCCTACAGTTTGAAGACAATAAATTCGATGCCGTCATCGTTTCCTTTGGGGTGAGAAATTTTGAAAACTTGGAGAAGGGATTGGCAGATATGTATAGGGTACTGAAGCCAGGAGGGAAAACGGTCATTTTGGAATTTAGCAAGCCTAGCTCCTTTCCCATGAAACAAGCTTATGGTTTTTATTCCAAAGCGATCTTGCCCCAAGTAGGAAAAATTGTATCCAAGGACAATTCTGCTTATACTTACTTACCTGAGTCAGTTCAAGCCTTTCCTGATGGAGAGGATTTTCTAGCAGTATTAAAAAAAGTAGGCTTTCATAGCACCACATGCACACCTCTCACTTTCGGCATAAGTTCGATCTATGTGGGGCTAAAATAGCCCTTATCCTGATCCTATTTTTTGGCTTAGGCACGCAGGGATTTTCCCAAGGTTATTTTGGATTGACCAACAATTCGGGTTCGGACGATAAATTGACTTCCTATGGTTTTTTTCTTGGCATGCATACTGCCAGCTACCAACTCAGGTACTCTCCAGAATTTTTAAATCCTGCAAATGCTTCCACGGCAGCTATCTATTCCATTTATCCCAAATTTACGCCAGGCTTTTCTCTAGGATTTATCGGAATCTTTCGGTTTCACGACCAAGTCAACCTCATCTTTACCCCTAAAATTGGCTTTTACGAATACAAAGTAGATGTCAACTACGCTAACGGGAGTACAACAACGAATTCCAATTCGAGTACCGGTTCGGCCTTGCCCGATCTTGGCTACCGCAGTGAAGAGTTGGTCAATGAAGCCACCTTGGTAGAGCTCCCTGTGCTTTTCAAGTACCGATCCATGCGGTTCAACAATACCCGCATGTTTTTTATAGGCGGAGGAAGTTATTTGTTCAATACCAAATCTCAGGAAGAAATCTTCCTTGATCCCTTGGTCACTGCCAGTAGAGACTTTACGGTAGAAGCAGGAATGGGTTTTGAAATCTATTTCAAGTATTTCAAGTTTGCCCCCGAGATCCGATTCTCCCATGGAATCAACAACATCTACCTTCCAGAGAGAAATGCCCCTGAGATTCGAGATGCCATCTCTTCCTTAAGGAGAAAAGGGATTAGCATTTATCTCAATTTTCAGTAGTCTTTTTAATTCTTATTGTCAACGGCCGATTTACCTCGGTACACAGGCAGTCCATGGTTCACCACAACTTATTATTCTTCAAAACTAGCTGCTAACAGCTCCCAATTTTTTTTGAATACCAATTTGCTGTTGACCGTCGACGGTGGACTGATCATCTTATTTTTTTATCTCGGATACAATTGGCTATTTTGAGTCCATGAAGACGAACGCCAAAACCGAAATTCTTGCAGGCCTGAGTACCTTTTTGGCATGTTTTTATATCGTCATCGTCAATCCAGCGATTTTATCTGTCACCGGGATGTCCTTTTCTGCCGTGCTGACCGCCACGGTACTTGTAGCTGGATTTGGGAGCTTGATGATGGGGTTGTATGCAAAAAACCCAATCGTAGTCGCCCCAGGCATGGGAATTAATGCTTTTTTTACCTATACCGCGGTTTTGGATTTTGGTCTTAGCTTTGAAGAAGCTTTAGGGTCTGTATTTTGGTCTGGGGTAATTTTTCTGCTGTTGACTCTTTTTAAGACCCGAGAAAAAATTATTCAAGCCATCCCCCATTCCCTCAGACATGCCGTCTCCGCAGGAATTGGAATATTTATCTGTTTTATCGGGTTTCAAAACGCTCATTTTATTGTCTCAGATCCAGCCACTTTGGTGAGCATGGTCGGTCTTCGAGATCCTGTAGCCCTAACTTTCTTGTCAGGATTAGTTTTGACGGCAATTTTGTCCATTAGGAAGGTGCCTGGAGCACTTATCTTAGGGATCGTTTTCACCACACTTCTCGCATGGCCCATCGGGCGCTGGTGGGGCGATGCTTCTGCCATCCAGTTGGGTTCTCCCACCTTGGTCAACTTCACAGGAGTTTTTTCCTGGCCAGACTTTAGCCTCATCGGGAAGGCAGACCTTGTAGGTTCCCTACGCTATGCTTACCTACCCGTCCTCTTTGTTTTCACCTTTACCATTCTTTTTGATGGAATAAGCACTTTTGTAGGCCTTTCAGAAGCTTCTGGCCTAAAAGACTCCGATGGAAGTCCAAAAAACATGCGTAAATCTTTACTTACAGATGCCTTTGCCACCTTACTGGCTGGATGGGTAGGCAGTAGCTCAGGCACCGCCTATATCGAATCGGCTGTTGGCATTCGAGAAGGAGGTAGGACCGGACTTACCGCAATTACAGCTGGCTTACTTTTCTTGCCCTGCATGTTTTTTTCACCTTTGCTATCCTTGGTACCCAGTATCGCAAGTTCCATCGCTTTGGTCTTGGTGGGCACTTTCATGGTAACGCCTCTCCTGCAGATCCAATGGAAAGACCCGGAAGAAGCCTTGCCTTGTTTTCTCACCCTAGTGCTTATTCCTTTTACCTTTAGTCTTTCCATAGGCATTTCTTTTGGGTTTATTACCTGGACGCTACTCAAAATTGCCTCTGGAAAAAGAAAAGAAATCCACCCTATCCTAGTGATCATCAGTCTTCTATCTGCCTTCTTTTTATGGATTTAAAACCCCTAGTACTGAGCATCATCCTCTTCTTTTTTTTACAACCTGCCCAGGCGCAGCGGACGGCTATACTTGGGGCCTTGGACCAAGAAATAGAAATTTTGCTAGATTCCTTGCGTGGTGGTAGGAAAGTCAGGGGTAGGAAAGGTAAACGCCGCCTACACCACTGCCATTTTGCTGGATCGTTTTCGCCCCGATCAGGTTATTTTCACCGGTGTAGCCGGTGGACTTCATCCAGAAGCTTTACCCGGGGATGTGGTGATAGGTTCTCACTTACTCCAATTTGATTTTGGTCAAATAGACTCCTTGGGCTTTCATCTTTCACCCTTTCGTAAACTCAAGGGAGGTAGGCACGAACAACTACTGATTGCCTCAGATTCCCTGCTGGTACAAAAAGCACAAGGTGCAGCAGCTCAAGTTTCTTTCCTTAGCATTTCCTCCAGAGCCCCAAGGATTTTTTCAGGGGTAATCGCTACCGGGGATGTATTTGTAAGTGATCAGGCTACCGCCCAACAACTTTACCAAGACCACGCGGCCCTGGCGACCGAAATGGAAGGTGCAGCTGTGGCGCACCTCTGTCGCTCTCTCGGGGTTCCCTTTGTGGTGATTCGAAGCTGCAGCGACAATGCCAATCAAAATGCGCGAGTCAGTTTCAATCAATTTATAAGGCCAGCCGCCATCAACTCGGCATCTTTGGTCCTTCATCTTCTTGAGGAAATGGACTAACAAGTTTTTTTACCTGATTTTATTCTTCCCATTTTTGATTTTTTTCCTGACTCTTTGTGCCTTTGCACGGAATATTTCCCACTTGTCAAAAACCCTAGACCCAATTTGGGTTTTCGATTAATTTTAAGTGAAGGTGTGGATTGCCCACCTTTTTTCCTACTTTAACTTTTGCATGAAGCTTTTTACCCCCTTATTTTATTGCCTTTTTTCCTTGGGTTTAGTCTTGTGTTGCTTTTCTCAAAGCCAGGCACAGGGCAGAATCAAGGGAATAGTCCATGAATTGGCCACTGCCCAGCCTCTACCCTTCGCTACCGTGAGCGTATATAGCCCACAAGACAGCTTGGTAGGTGGAGGGATTACAGATGAAAAAGGGCGCTACGAGATTGAATTGCCCTTGGGTACGTATTACGCTTTGGTAGAATTTATGGGATTCGAATCCATAACATCTGACCCTTTTACCCTAACTCGCGACAAAGCTACCTTAGAATTGCCCCTACTATCCCTTCAGGCTCAGGCCTCCGACCTAGAGGAGGTGCTGGTCCAAGGCGAAAAAACCCTGATGGAATTATCCCTAGACAAAAGGATCTTCAATGTGGGAAAGGACCTGGCCAATGCTGGAGGTAATGCTTCGGACATTCTCATGAATCTCCCCTCGGTAGCAGTAGACCCAGAAGGAAATGTACGCTTGAGAGGCTCTGCCAATGTACGGATCCTGATCGACGGAAAACCCTCGGGTCTGGTAAGCTTTAAGGGAAGTAGTGGACTCAGGCAACTCCCCGCCAACTTGGTGGAGCGGGTGGAAGTAATCACCAATCCTTCTGCGAGGTACGAAGCCGAAGGGATGGCAGGGGTCATCAACATCATTTTAAAGAAAGACAACAAGCAAGGCTTCAATGGCTCGGGGGAGGTGGTGACCGGATCTCCATTGAATTTGGGAATCACTGCCAACGTGAACTATAGAAAAAACCGCATCAATTGGTTTATCAACTACGGAATCGCCCATAGAAAAGGCCCGGGTCGAGGAAACTTGTCACAGGAAGTGTACAATGAAAATGGTACTACTTCCCTACTTCAGCAAAGCGTCAGGAGTACGGTAACTAGCCTCAACAATTCCCTACGAGGGGGCTTGGATTATTTCTTTAGCGAGCAAAGCATCCTTACCGCTTCTTACGTTTGGAGGAGGAGCGATGCCCACCGCATCACCGATACAAGGCCATGAGCTGAATGCTTCTTTCACCTACCTCAATTATTGGGAAAGGTCAGACCAACTCTTTACAGAAAATGCATTTGACCCCATGGGACAAACTCGCCCCAAGGGTTCGCTCATCCAAACCTCCCTCAATGACGAATACGAAAATCAATTTCTCTTACAAGTAGATTATACCCAGCCCTTTGCTACCAAAGGCAAAATTGAAACTGGGATTCGGACTAGTTTTCGAGAAATGGAAAACGACTACTTGGTCCAACAAAAAATGCCCTCGGGAAATTTTGAAACCTTGGAGGGTTTGGACAACGTGTTTTTGTACGATGAAAATATCCTTGCTGCCTACGGCATTCTAGGCAACGAATCAGGGGCCTGGAGCTACCAAGCAGGCCTGAGAGCCGAGTATTCCGATATTGAGACGAGACTGGTAGAAACCAAGGAATCGAACCCTAGAACCTACACCAATCTATTTCCTAGCGGACACCTCAACTACAAAGCCAACGAAAAAAATGCATTCCAGGTGAGCTACAGCCGTAGGGTGAGAAGACCGGTTTACAATGACCTAAGCCCCTACGTGACCTTCTCTGACCAGCGCAATTTCTTTTCCGGCAATCCCAACTTAAATCCAGAATTTACCGATGCCTTCGAAATGGGATACATTCGCTATGGAGAAAAAAGCACCCTATTCTCCACCTTGTACTACCGCAATACCCTGGATAAAATTCAACGGATTAGAAGCGTACAACCCAATGGTTTTTCGATAACAGCCCCCTACAACCTAGACCGAGAAGTGTCCTATGGATTGGAATTTAGCGGGGATTACGCGGCTACCCGATGGTGGAAATTGGATTTCAATGCCAACTTCTTTTATGCCGACGTAGATGGGAGCAATCTGGATCAAAACTTCCAAGCAAGCACTACTTCAGTGCTCTTTCGGCAGAGTTCCCGATTTACCCTTCCCAAAAGTTGGGACTTGCAGCTGAGGGCCAATTACGAAGCAAAGAGAAGAACAGCACAAGGAATACAAAAAGGAATATTTTTCTTAGACCTATCGGCGAGCAAAAAAATATTACAGCAGCGGGGAACCCTAATTTTAACGGTAGCTGACGTGCTTAACTCTCGAATCAATCGCTACCTTACCGAAGGAGCAAATTTTCTCACGGAAGGAGAATCTCAAATGATCCTAAGACAAACTAACCTCACCTTTTCTTACCGCATCAATCCCTAGTTAACCTTACCTGAATCAATTTTTCCATGCGTTGCTTGCCTTTTTGTTTAGTCGCTTTTCTCCTTTTGGGAAGTACCGCCTTGGCACAAAAAATAAATAGCGCCTACCGGCTAGGTATTCGAGAAATTATGGATCCCATCACCGTAGATGGGAGAATGGACGAACAAACTTGGAAAGAGGCAGAGGTAGCCAGCCATTTTTTTATGATTACCCCCATGGATACCAGTTTTTCAAAGGTGCAAACCGAAGTGCGCATGGCCTACGATGCCCAGCACCTCTATTTGGTTGTAATCAATCACCATGCCATGGCAGGGCCCTATGTGGTAGAGTCCCTGCGCAGGGATTTTAATTTTGGAAAAAATGACAATTTTTTAGTTTTCATGGATCCCTTCGATGACCTAACCAATGGCTTCACTTTTGGTGCCAATGCAGCTGGAGCCCAGTGGGATGGGCAAATGTATAATGGAGGGGCTGTGGACCTGAGCTGGGACAACAAGTGGGTGTCCAAAGTGAAGAACTACGAGGACAAATGGGTATTTGAAGCAGCTATCCCCTTCAAATCCATACGATACAAAAAAGGAATCACCGAATGGGGTATCAATTTTTCAAGACTTGACCTGAAGACCACCGAAAAATCAGGATGGGCTCCAGTCCCTCGACAATTTCCGTCCGCCTCACTGGCTTACACAGGTACTTTGGTATGGGACAGGCCTCCCCCTGATCCCGGCGCCAACATATCGTTGATTCCTTACACCTTGGGAGGACTAAGCCGAACCCAATCTAGCGGTGAAAAACCAAGCTTAAGAAGCGAGATTGGCTTAGATGCTAAAGTTTCTCTGACTTCCTCCTTGAATTTGGATTTGACCCTGAATCCCGATTTTTCCCAGGTCGAGGTAGACCGACAAGTCACTAATTTGGACAGGTTTGAACTCTTTTTTCCTGAAAGAAGGCAATTTTTTCTGGAAAACGGGGATGTGTTTGGAGGATTTGGATACAGCACCCTGAGGCCTTTTTTCTCTAGAAGGATTGGATTAAATGCTCCCATTCAATTTGGGGCAAGATTGAGCGGTAAACTCAATAAGGATTGGAGGATTGGTGCCATGAACATGCAGACTGGGGAGGTAGATGCCCTAGGACTTCCCGCACAGAATTTCTCTGTCATGGCCTTGCAGCGACAGGTGGGCGTGCGATCCAACATTGGGGCTTTGGTAGTCAACAAACAGTCCCTGTCCTATGACCCGCTCACTGTACCCAAGGATCAAGCCCGCTACAGTACATTTAATCGAAATGTAGGCTTAGAATACAACTTGGCTTCTGCCAACAACCTTTGGACGGGGAAAGTTATGGTTTTGAAATCTTTTGCCCCAAATGCCATAGGGCAGGGCATAGCTCATGCTGCCAATTTGCGGTATGCAAGTGGCAACCTAAGTTGGAACTGTCAACACGAATACGTTTCAAAAAATTTCACGGCTGAGGTAGGGTTTGTTCCAAGAACAGGATATTACAAACTAAGCCCATCGGTGGGGTACCGCTGGTTTCCCAAAAGTGAACGTATCCTGAGCCATGGCCCTGAACTCAACTCGATCTTATATTATAACACGCAGGGAGATCATACGGACAACACCACTTATGCTACCTACAGCATTCGATTTAGAAGTCAAAGCAATTTCCTGGCTTGGGCAGCCTACGATTTTATAAAGCTCCAACGCGCATTTGATCCCACCAACTCCTTAGGAGTGACCTTACCCTCAGGCAGCAAGCATCACTGGACGGCCTACGGGATGGAATATACTTCCAAGCCGCAAGCTAACTTTACCTATGCCCTAAGTGGGAGAATGGGAGGATATTATGCCCAAGGAAAGCGATACAATGTTACCACTGACTTGGGGTATCGTTTTCAGCCCTACGTAAGTTTGGCTTTGAGTGCAAATTTCAATCACATAGAATTGCCCCAGCCCTGGGGTCAAACCCAGTTTTGGCTGGTTGGACCTAGGGTAGATGTAACCTTGACCAATACTTTATTTTTCACAGGATTCTTGCAGTACAATGAGCAGATTAAAAACATCAACTTAAATACCCGCTTTCAATGGAGATTTAAGCCGGCCTCTGACCTCTTTATTGTCTATACCGACAATTATTTACCCTCCCCTTTCTCCATGAAAAACCGTTCCCTAGTGCTAAAATTTACCTACTGGTGGAACGTCTAGGCTAGTCTACAGAAAAGTTAAGAAAGGTAGCTATGCCAAATAAAGGTCTAGCACGAAGAAGCTGTCCATTTTCAAATCCAGCCGCTAGTTCCACGCGAAAAATGCGAAAGAGGTTATCCAATGAATAGCCAATTTCTACGTAGTGCGGCGAATGTTCTGTTTTGAGGTAATTGATAAATAGGTTTTCTCTAACTCCCGAAAAGCGGAGCATGGGAAGTTGGGTAAATAGAAATTTTCTGAACTGGTAATGGGCGATGCTGGACACATAAGAACTCGAGGTACTGTAGCGGTAATAGTCCATCACGCGGTAATTGGAGGCAGCACCCATGCTGGAAAAAAGGGTGCGGTTGCCTCCAAAATGTTTGAAGTCTGGGAAAAACACTTGTTTTGAACTCAGAAATGACCCTCCCGAGATATTAAAAGCAAAAGTTCCGCTTACTCCAAATTCAATCTCATGCTGCATGGATGCTTCCACATGATCAAAGTTTGCCGAGCGACTGGAAGAGGTGAGCTGAGGCAATGCTTTTTGATAGGTAAAGGTAAGTAGAGGAGCTCGGTCCAAGTTGGCAATTTTTCGCCCGTTTCGGATGGTGTAAGTCAACCCAGGTCTCCATTCTAGGATAGCTTGTATTCTTGAGATCTGATGGTTGGCAAATGCTCCGTCCTCTGCCTCCACGGAAAAAGGTCTGTTGGAGGAATAGGCTTGTTCTGGAGATTTAGAAAAACTAAAATCACTGCTGTTGTTCAGTTG
>JAJTDZ010000063.1 GCA_021298245.1 Algoriphagus sp.
GAAAAAATTGGCCCAGTCCTTGCACGAATCTGTGCAGGAACTCACAGAAGAGCCTGCGGTGGACTTGATTACCCTCTTTCACGTCCTTGAACACGTACACGAACTCAAAAAAACACTGAAGACCTTACTAAAAAAGTTAGCCCCCCAGGGTTATCTGATCATCGCTGTTCCCAATCACGAGGCGTACGATGCGCGCTACTACGGTAAAGACTGGGCCGCATGGGATGTGCCTAGACATTTGTACCATTGGAACAACGTCTCTATGCAACACCTGGCAAAAGAATATGGGCTCATCCTAGAAAGACGGTTGCCCATGGCCTTCGATGCCTACTACGTCAGCTTACTTTCTGAAAAATATAGGCAAAGCGGTCCAGTCCTGGCCTATATCAGAGCCCTCTACAGGGGGTTCCTTTCCAACTTGAAAGCAAAACAAACCGGCAACTATTCGAGTCAGCTTTATATTTATAGAAAAAAATGAAGCGCCCGTCTTACCTATACCTAGTCATGCTCGTAATTCTGGCATCTTGTGCCAAACAGAGCTCTCCTACGGGAGGCCCTAAGGACGAGACCCCACCAAAACTTCTATTGGCAGAGCCCCAGGACCAGAGCACGGCCATCATGCCAGAGCAATTGAGCCTAGTATTTGATGAATACGTGAGTTTGGACAATCCCAACAAAGGCATCGTCGTCACCCCAAAGGTAGATAAAGACAAGCTGGAGTTTACCTCGTTGAAAAACACCGTTACGGTTACCTTTAATCAAAAATTAGAGGATAGCACTACCTATGTGATTGACTTTCAAAAATCCGTAGTAGACATATCTGAGAAAAACCCAGCGGAGAAACTAAAACTTGTCTTTTCCACAGGGCCCTCTATAGATAGCCTTTCTTTGTCTGGAAAGATTAATTTTTCCTTTCCCAACGACAAAGAGGATTTTAAAAATGTCTTGGTGGGTATCTATCCTAGCACGGACAGCGCCACGGTATTTACAGCGCCGCCCTATTACCTAGCTCAGGTAGATACTTCTGGGAATTTTGAACTCAACAACATCAAAGCGGGCAAGTACTTGGCCTATGCCTGGAGGGACAACAATGGTAATTTAAAAGCAGAATTTAAAAGTGAGGAGTACGATTTTTTAGGAGACACAATACAGCTCCATGCGTCCTTGCACGACTTGACTTTTAATTTAGCCAAAGCAGACCTGACAGCCATCAAGATGCTGCGCTCAGCAAATTTTGGCAAAAATTACGACGTGATATTAAACCGAAATCCTGTGGTGATTGAAGCGGAAGCAGAAGGCCTGGGAAAGGAGCTTTTTTACGTAGCTTCAGAAAAAAGGCTACGCTTTTATCCCAAGTCTCCACGATCCGATAGCATACCTCTTAGGATACACCTAGAAGACTCCCTAGGATTTACCACAGACACGCTGCTTTGGGCAAAATTTCCCGCTTCAGAACGAAGGCCTGAAAAACTAGAGCTAAGTATTAATTCTGGTAAAAGCTTTTATCAAAACTTGAGCATGGAATTGACCTTCAACAAGCCTTTGGAAAGGATTTCAACAGATTCCCTGTATGTGGCCTACGACAGCGCCGGTCGAATTCCTGTACGGAAAGAAATGATCCGCTGGGGAGACTCCCTAACCCGCAATAAACTATTCATACAATTGTCGATTCCCGATAGTTTAGAGACGGAACTAGTTACCCTAAAGGCTGCAGATTCTACCTTTTTTGATCTGGAAGGACAATTTAACGAAAAGCCACTGGCGGCTAATTACCGCAAGCTTCCCAGAAAAAATCTAGCAGACGAATTAAAAGGAAAAATTGAGGAGGCGTCTCCCCCATTTATCATTCATTTGATCAATGGAAAAAAAGAAATCGCCTACGAATCTTACCTGAGTGAAGGAAATGAGTTCCTGTTTTCCTTATTAGAACCTGGATCGTATACCATGCGTGTGATCGAAGACAAAAACAAAAACAAACGCTGGGACAGTTCTAATTTTATTCAAAAGAGACCTGGAGAACGGGTGTTTTATTACCTCGGAGAGGAAAATACTAAAGAATTAATAGTTAGGGGCGGATGGACTTTAGAAGACATAGTACTTAGGCCCAGTCCTATTACAGGTGGAAAATTCACACCCAAAAGTTCTGTGGATAAGTGATTTTTTTTGTGGGCAAGTAGGCTCATTGAGCAAAAGTTTACCCCAACTTTTCCACTTCTCTTTAGCAGGTTTCTGCGATCAGTCAAGCGCTGTGGAAAAGCCTCTGTTTTTCCACAAGAATAAAATTTCTTATCCCCATAAAACTTACCCACAAGTAGTCTGGGTCTTTTTATACACAATTAAAATAAAAGATATTTAAGTTGCTGATTATTAATCATTTAAAAGTTAACAATTCGTGGATATCAGGTCAAAAAACTAGGTTTATCTAATAGAATTTTGTGACTACTTTTTTTTGCTTCCCTTTTCCACATATCCACAGGCATAATAGTAATCATATAATTTTTTAATAAATAAATTAATATTACTACAATAACCTTTATGCTGTGGATAGTTTATAATTGTAGAATCCATTTGGATTTGGTAATATTAACTCGACGAATCACCCAAAATTTCCTGGTTTATGGCACTTACGCGTTTGTTTGATCTTATTCCCTATCAAATCACTCAATTTAATAAAGAAGTGGCTTTGGGAAGAAAAGAAAATGGAGAATGGAAGACATATTCTTCTCAAGATGTAAAAAGAATAGTAGACCATTTGAGTATGGCTTTTTTGAAGCAAGGTTTACAGGCTGGTGAAAAAGTTGCCATCATTTCAGAGAATAGGCCAGAATGGAATTTTATAGATTTAGCGCTTCAGCAGATCGGTTGTATTTCGGTACCTATGTATCCCACCATTACGGCAGAGGACTATGCCTACATCTTTGATCATGCGGAAGTTAAAATCGTGTTTGTTGGGGATCAAGGTATTTACGACAAAGCCAAGAAAGCCGGAGGAAACAGATCCTTGTACTCCTTTGATCGATTGAAAGGGGTAGCTCATTGGACGGAGTTGGAAAAACAAGGAAAATCAGGAGACCAGGATACCTTAGAAGCTTGTAAGGCAAAAGTGACGCCGCAGGACCTTTTCACCATTATTTATACTTCAGGGACTACGGGAAAACCAAAGGGAGTCATGCTTACGCACCATAATGTGCTTTCCAACTTGATTTCAGTTTCCCATATCATGTCTCCTCCCGCGGGCACCTCTAAGGTCTTGAGTTTTTTGCCCTTGTGTCACATTTTTGAGCGTACCGCCTCCTTCTGTTTTATTTACTTGGGTTACTCGGTGTACTATGCCGAAAACATGGAAACCATAGGAGATAACTTAAAAGAAATTCAACCCCATGTTTTCAATACAGTTCCTAGGCTTTTGGAAAAAGTATACGATAAAATAGTGGCCAAAGGCTATGAATTGACTGGAGTAAAAAAGAAACTTTTCTTTTGGGCCCTGGATCTAGGATTGAGGTACGATCCCTCAGCAAAAATGGGAGCTTGGTACGATTTCCAACTCAAACTGGCCAACAAAATAATTTTTTCCAAATGGAGAGAGGCCTTGGGAGGAAATGTGATGCAAATCAATTCTGGAGCTTCAGCCTTGCAGCCTCGTTTGGCTCGGGTATTCTGGGCTGCAGGAATTAAAGTTTGTGAAGGTTATGGATTGACAGAAACTTCCCCAGTGGTCACGGCCTCCATTGGTACAAAGGAGGAAATCAAGATAGGTTATGTGGGAAAAATCGTAAAAGACGTAGAGGTAAAAATTGCCGAAGATGGAGAAATTCTCGTGAAGGGTCCTAATATCATGCAAGGCTATTACAAGCAGCCTGAAATGACCGCAGAGGTACTAAAAGACGGGTGGTTTCATACCGGTGATATTGGCGTGTTGGAGGGCAGATATTTGAAAATTACCGATAGGAAGAAGGAGATGTTTAAGACTTCTGGGGGAAAATACATCGCTCCCCAAGTCATTGAAAACAAATTCAAGGAGTCTCCATTGATCGAACAACTGATTGTGGTAGGGGAAAATAGAAATTATCCAGCGGCCTTGATTGTGCCTAGTTTTGATGGCTTAAGGGAGTATTGCAAACGAAAGGAAATTCCGTATTCGGAAGATCACGAAATGATTCAAAACGAAGCGGTGCAGGAGAAATACCTCAGCGAAGTAGAGGAGTTGAACCAAAAGTTTGGAAAGTGGGAACAAATCAAGCGCTTTGACCTGCTAGATAAGCCCTGGGGTATAGACACCGGGGAGCTAACCCCTACCATGAAACTCAAAAGGAAGGTGATTATGGAGAAGTACGCGGATCGGGTAGAGAAATTGTATCAGTAAATTGTAACAAGCGCCCAGCACTTTTCCTCACCTTATCCTTCTTTACTCCACAATTCTATACACGGCGCCTGTGGTTTTGCTCATCAGGTAGGTGTTGCCAGAAGCATCTTGGCCGAATTTTAAGTCTACTCGGGAGTGATTGACGAGGGTTTTTAAGGATATCTCTTTTCCCTGGAAGCGTATTCCCCAGGTTTGGGGTACAGGGATATCCGATTGAAGGTCTACCAAAAACAATCTTCCTGAAGGCACGTCGCCAAATAGAAACTTGTCCTTGAGTTTTCCTTTTTTGGAAAAATATCCCCCGATGATGGCGACCATCTCGTCGTGCTCTAGTTGAAGGAGGGGATAAATGGACGGATTTTTTTCTTCTTTGGGCAATGGATACAGATTTCTAAAATTACCGTAAGGATTGACCACAAACTTCCCTTCCCGTATAGGCCAACCGTAGAACCCACCCGCTTGAATGCGGTTGATTTCTTCTATACTATGTTGACCGATATCGGTAGCAAACAATTGTCCCTTCTCGTCCCAAAAGAGGCGATTTGGGTTTCTAAAGCCATAGGCATAGACTTCTCTACCCTCTTTCTGTGACGCAAAGGGATTTGAAGCAGGGATCCCATACTTGCCGTTTTTGCTGTTTTTTCCTTGAGGATCTATCCTCCAAATGCTGCTGTAATTGCCCTTACCGTCGTGAAGGGAAATTGATGGAAATCCTTTTTCGGCTGTGCCTCCATCCCCGTAGCCAAGGTAAAGCAATCCATACTCCTCTTCCCCTTTTTTTGCATTGGGACGGAAAGCCAATTCCTGCATGCCGTGGGCTTGGGAGGCATTGTCTACGCGAAGGAGCTCTCGGTAGGTACCTTCAAAGGAGCCTGCTTGTGGGTTTTTGGCTTTCCATTCCACAAGGACCCACTGCATAAATACTTCTAGGCTATCTGTAAATCCAAAATCGGAAGGGGCTGAACCCCCAGGCTCGGTGTGAGAGGTGTAAAAAAGCCCGTTTTTTTCAAAATCTGGATGAAAAGCAAAGCTTCCAAGGCCAGTAGCCCATCCGGGCTGACTGACAAGTTTGGGAAATTTTTCCAAGAGGGATAAGTAAAGCCGAGGCTTTTGTTGGATGATCTCGTACAGCCCAATCCTCTGGTCGTTGATAAAGAGCCGGTCTGTTCCGGGGACAAGCTCCATTTTGGTCATTTTAGCTAGAGGTGGAATGGAATCTGAAGGGGGGAGAGAGGTAAAAAGCTCCAACTCCACACGGATCCCGGAGTCCGCCACCTTTTCTGGAATTAAGGTGCTGGTGGTGTCTCCGCTACTGGGCAATGGAAGCCCCTCATAGGTATGTAAGTAACTCAAAAGGGCATTGACTTCTTCGGCTGTTAAAAAAGAGAAGCCGGGCATTTCTCCGCTGAAGGTGGAGGCTAGTTGTAAGGCCCTAGGGTCTTGGTTTTCTATCGCTCGAGTAGGGTTTTGAATAAAATTTTCAATCCATTCTCGTTCTACCGATCGGGTGATGCCGCTCAGGTTGGGGCCTATGGCATCGCCCTCGAAGTTGTGGCAATTGCTGCAATGGAGCTCAAAGAGCGCTTTTCCCCTTCGAATGAGTTCGGCATCGCTGGAAATATCAGTTCCAAACTCTTTTTTCTTTTCAGCGCAGGAAAAGAAAAATAAGCAGATAGCGAAGAAATACAGGAAGAGTCTATTCATGTTCCCTAAGTTGAGAATTTTATGAACAAATAGCACTACTAGGAGAGAAGCAAGAGGTAAGACGCTAAAAGGGGTTATTCACGTCCTCCTTTGAATTTTACTTGCTACAGCTTTCCTTAATGGCCAATTGGCGTTAGGGCTTGAAGAGGAAGGACAACGTGGGAGTTCTTCCAAGTATTTTTTAAAAAAATAGTATGCATGCATACAAAATTTTTTTAACTTGGCCTTCCCGTATTTGGAAAGGTTTGGCTATGAAAAAAGAGGAGACCGTAGATTACCCTATCAAGAGTGCTTGGCATGCCATTTCTAGGATGTATAACCAACAGGCGGCCGAGGAAGGATTTACTACTGCCATTGGCTTTGTGTTGATCAATATCAATTCCAAGGAAGGAACTCCTGCCACCAAAATTGCGCCTTTGATTGGCCTGGAGACGCGAAGCCTAACCCGAATGCTGAAAACCATGGAGGAAAAGGGTTTGATTTACAAGCAGGCCGACCCAATAGACAAACGCTCGGTTAGGATATTTTTAACCGAACAAGGGAAACGGAAAAAAGAAATATCCGTTCAAAGTGTGAAGAACTTTAATCTTCGCGTAAGGGAGGAAATAAGTCCAGAAGAATTGAACAGTTTTTTCGAGGTCATTTCCAAAATACAAGGGGTGATTGATCAGGTAAACGCAAAAGAAGAAAGAACAGCAGTACTAGAAAAATAAACCAATACCGCAATTTATATCACCAAATGATGAATACCACCATAAAAAAAGTAGCAGTCTTAGGCTCGGGAGTCATGGGCTCAAGAATTGCTTGTCATTTTGCCAATATCGGCGCGCAGGTGCTTCTATTGGATATTGTGCCTTTTGAATTGACCGAAGAGGAACAAAAAAAGGGCTGGACCAAGGAGCATCCTCAAGTCCGAAATCGTGTAGTCAACACGGCTTTTCAAAACACACTGAAGGCAAATCCTGCCTCTCTTTACGATAAGGCATATGCCTCGCGGATCACCACCGGGAATTTTGACGATGATTTGCCAAAAATAAAAGACTATGACTGGGTGATAGAAGTAGTGGTAGAGCGCCTAGACATCAAGCAGCAGTTGTTTGAAAAGGTAGAAAAATATAGAAAACCAGGAAGCATCATCACCTCCAACACCTCTGGTATTCCCATCCACCTGATGAGCGAAGGGAGGTCTGCGGATTTTCAGGAAAATTTTGCAGGCACCCACTTTTTCAATCCTCCCCGCTACCTGAGGTTACTAGAGATCATTCCTGGACCCAAGACCAAGCCCGAACTTATTGATTTCTTGATGCATTACGGGGATAGCTTTTTGGGTAAAGAAACCGTGCTTTGCAAAGACACCCCCGCCTTTATTGCCAACAGAATAGGCGTTTATGCAATCATCTCTGGCATGCATGCCATCGAGAAGATGGGTTTTGGGGTTTCCGAGGTCGACAAGCTTACTGGGCCTGTCATAGGCAGAGCCAAATCTGCCACTTTCCGAACCATGGACGTAGTGGGCCTGGACACCACCGTCAACGTGTCCAACAATTTGTATAAAGCTCTGCCTCAGGACGAGTCTAGGGATAAATTTATTCTTCCCAAGATTGTGGAAGTGCTGTACAACAACAAATGGTTTGGAGACAAAACGGGTCAAGGCTATTTCAAAATGACCCGACATCCCGACGGTCGCAAGGAATTGCAGGAGTTGGACCTTAAGACATTTACCTACAAGGACGTCGAAAAACCGAAATTTAAAGCACTAGAAGCCGCAAAAGAGGTGGAAGATCTAAAAAAGAGGCTGAAGTTATTGGTCAATTTTGATGATCGCGCAGGAGAGTTTTATAGGGCCTCCTTTTATGACCTTTTCAAGTATTGTTCCCACCGTAT
>JAJTDZ010000064.1 GCA_021298245.1 Algoriphagus sp.
TGATGGTTTCTACGGCCCCCTTTTTTTTGCAAAGTGCCAACTTTTCCTCCGAGGAAGCCGCAGCAATCACCCGAGCCCCCATCAAGGCGCCAAGTTCTACGGCCGCCAAGCCTACGCCCCCTGCTGCTCCCAAGACCAATAAGGTTTCCCCCGGATGCAATTCGGCACGGTCCTTCAAGGCATGGTAGGAAGTTCCGTAGGTATACAAGGTAGTCGCGGCGATTTCAAAGGAAACTCCCGGAGGCAAGGGAAGGACTTGATCTGCCTCCACGGCAACTTTTTCAGCAAATCCCCCCCATCCGCATAAGGCCAATACCGGCTGGCCCAACTCCAGTCCTTCTACTCCTTCCCCTATTTCACAAATCGTGCCTGCTACCTCTCCCCCTGGCACGAAAGGAAGTTCCGGTTTGAATTGGTACTTGTTTTGAATCAAAAGCAAATCGGGAAAATTGACTCCACAGGCCTTTACCTGGATGAGGACCTGCTTGGGTCCAGGACTGGGCGCAGGCACTTCCCTCAAGGACAAGACCTCGGGCATTCCGTAATGGGTACAAAGTATAGCTTTCATGCGTTCCCTTCTAGTAGGTACCACAAAAGAAGAAAAAAAGAAGGAAAATCCTCCTGAAAGGAATAATTTTGAAGCAATTATAGCCCCTACTTATGACCATACCCTCTTTTATAGAAAAGAATAAAGACCGCTTTTTAGAAGAACTCCTTGAGCTCCTTCGCATTCCTTCGGTAAGTGCCGATCCAAAATTTTCTAAGGAGGTGCAGGCCGCTGCAGCTTATGTGAAAGCCTCTCTTTTAAAAGCTGGAGCAGACCAAGCAGAGATCTGCCCAACCCCTGGACATCCCATTGTGTATGCCGAAAAAATCATTGATCCCAAGTTGCCCACCGTATTGGTGTATGGTCACTACGATGTGCAGCCTGCAGATCCTTACGAGCTTTGGGATTCACCACCTTTTGAGCCTGTCATCAAAAAAACGAGCATCCATCCAGAAGGAGCCATTTTTGCTCGGGGAGCAGCTGACGATAAGGGGCAATTTTACATGCACATCAAGGCCCTAGAAACCTTGGTAGCAACAGGCACCTTGCCTTGCAATGTAAAATTTATGATAGAAGGAGAAGAGGAAATAGGTTCTGATCATTTAAATCAATTTGTACTGGCCAACAAAGACCGCTTAAAAGCAGACGTGATCTTGATCTCTGATACCCACATGATAGGCATGCAAGACCCTTCCATCACCGTGGGGCTTCGGGGCATGGCCTACATGGAGGTGGAGGTGACTGGCGCCAATAGAGACTTGCATTCCGGAACCTACGGAGGAGCAGTCGCCAATCCCATCAACGTGCTTTGCCAAATGATTGCCTCTCTAAAAGATGAACAGGAGCACATCACCCTTCCTGGCTTTTACGATAAAGTTCAAGAATTGAGTCCCTCTCAGCGCCAGCGTCTCAACGAAGCTCCTTTTGATCTTTCAGAATACAAAGCCAAGCTAGACATTGAAGAGGTTCATGGAGAAAAGGGATACACCACCATAGAGCGGGTGGGCATCCGGCCTACGCTGGATGTCAATGGGATTTGGGGAGGCTATACCGGAGAAGGAGCCAAGACCGTGCTCCCTTCCAAGGCCTTTGCCAAAATATCCATGCGCTTGGTCCCCCATCAAGACTGGCAAGAAATAGCCCAACTCTTTGAAGCGCACCTAAAATCCATCGCTCCAGCTTCTGTCAAGATACAAGTAAAAGCCCATCATGGAGGTGCCCCCGCCGTGGTATCGGATAGCTCCTTGGGCTACCGCGCAGCGGAAGCGGCCATGGAGGAAACATTTGGAAAAAGACCCCTCCCTACTCGAGAAGGGGGCTCGATTCCCATCGTGGCTTTGTTTCAACAAGAACTTGGTTCCGATCCCATCCTCTTTGGGTTTGGCCTAGACACCGATGCCCTTCATTCCCCCAACGAGCATTATGGAGTAAAAAATTACTTTATGGGAATTGAAACCATCATTGCCTTCTTTCGGCATTTTAGCCAACTTTCCTCTACATAATTCTATCCTGTCCCCCGCTAATCGAAACCTATTCTGCCTCTTTCAAGTTTGGTTTTTATACCTTACCCCATGAAATCTAACTCCCTTCCTATCGGTTCTCTTCTGCTTTTCCTCCTAATGATGGTATCTATGGGGGCGCAGGGCCAACTGGTAAAGCCTCCTACCTGGTCGGTAAGCCTTGCGCCAGGAACCCTTCAAGTGGGGGAAAAAGCGACCTTGGTCATGGAGGCCCAAATTCCCATGGGTTGGTACGTGTATTCCAATGATTTTGACAAAAACTTGGGTCCCTTGTTGACCCAATTTGTTCCAGCAAATTCTTCTAATTATTCCCTTTCAGGCAAACTCCTGCCTATCAATCCAAAAAAGAAATTCGATGAAGTATGGAAAGGAGACGTTACCTACTTCATGGGAAAGGGAAGGTTTGAACAAGGGATCGTTCTCAATACTACCTCCGGAACCATTGAAGGCTCCCTAGAATACCAAATGTGTTCTGACCTCACTGGACAATGCGTTAATTACGAATTGGCAGTGAATGTGCCTTTTAATGCCTTGGAAGCAGCCAAGGAGGCTACACCAAGCGATCAAGAAGTTTTGGTAGATAGTGTCTCTCTCAGTGCTTCCGAGTCGCATTTAGCTGAGGGTAAGGATACCACTACTACTTCTTTGCTGCCTCAAGCTTCCACAGTTACTTTGGAAGAAGAGCCAGAGACTTTACTTGGCTTTATGGTATTGGCCTTTCTGGCTGGTCTAGCTGCCTTGCTGACCCCCTGTGTTTTTCCCATGATTCCCATGACGGTGAGCTTCTTCACCGGGAGGGCCAAAAAACGATCCGAAGGCATTCGACAGGCATTTATCTACGGCATATCGATTATAGGCATTTATACCATTGCTGGTACCGCCGTGGCAGCCATTCAAGGGCCTGAATTTGCCAATTGGCTGGCCACACACTGGTTGCCCAATATCTTTTTCTTTGGAATATTCCTGGTTTTTGCCCTTTCCTTTTTGGGCATGTTTGAATTAACCCTTCCCTCTGGATTTGTGAATAAAATAGACGCAAAAGCAGAAAAAGGGGGGCTTTCGGGAGTGTTTTTCATGGCCTTTACCTTGGTCTTGGTTTCTTTTTCCTGTACTGGTCCCATCGTAGGATCTATTTTGATTTCTTCCGCTGGTGGTGAACTGGTAAAGCCCGTCTTGGGCATGTTTTCCTTTGGACTGGCCTTTGCCATTCCTTTTACCCTTTTTGCCATTTTTCCAGAGTGGATGCAGCGCCTTCCCAAATCTGGAGGCTGGCTGAATACCGTTAAGGTAGTATTGGGCTTTCTGGAATTGGCCTTGGCTTTCAAATTCCTTTCCGTTGCCGACCTGGTGTATCACTGGGGAATCTTAGACCGAGATGTGTTCTTAGTCGTTTGGATTGTGATTTTCTCTGCCTTGGGACTCTACCTGCTAGGAAAAATCAGACTTCCACACGATTCCAAACTAGAACATCTAGGCGTGCCTCGCTTGCTCCTGGCATTGCTCACCTTTTCCTTTGTGGTGTACATGATTCCTGGCCTATGGGGAGCTCCACTTAAGGCACTAAGTGGGTATCTGCCTCCATTGACTACCCAACAGTTTAGCCTCACTGGAAATTCTTCCAACGATGACGTAAATACCTCCACAGAAGTGGTCCTATACGGGGATTTGCTCAAAATTCCGCACGGAATTCCAGGCTATTTTGACTACAAACAAGCCCTAGCTGCTGCAAAAAGAGAAGGCAAGCCCCTGCTTATTGATTTTACAGGACATGGCTGCGTCAATTGCCGAAAAATGGAAGAGAACGTGTGGGTAGATCCTCAGGTCCTGCGTCGCCTGAAGGAAGATTTTGTCATGGTAGCCTTGTATATTGACGAAAGACTAGAACTTCCCGAGAGCGAGTGGTACACCTCTAGCTATGATGGAAAGGTAAAAAAGACCTTAGGAAAGCAAAATGCTGATTTTCAGATTACACGTTTTCAAAACAATGCCCAACCCTACTACGTCATCCTAGACCATCAAGAACAATTGTTGGCCAAGCCAAGAGGATACAATACGGATATCGCTGCATTCCTCAGTTTCTTGGATGAGGCGTCAGCAAAATTCCGATCAGGGCAAGAATAACTTACGGATAAATCTCCTCCAACACTTGAGCTAGCCTTACGCTAGCGGCAATCAAGCGCTCCTCTACGATAGAAAAATTCTGGTACATGTACAGGTAGCTTACTTTATTATTTTCTGGCAGATTGTAGACCTTGGCTCGGTAACTTACCGCTTCTTTGAGCCAATCTTCCATACTCCCTGCCCGGTACTTGGCCTGCAGCTGAGGGCTCATGCGCCGGTACAATTCATCCCCTAATTCGGTGTAGCTCATCCCTTGTCGATCGATCATGCCACTATCCCAGAGCGCATGTAGATTGGTGGGCTGTCCAAAAAATTCAATTTTTACATCATTCCCCCCTTTGTCGGTCCCTTTTCCTACATGCAAGGGTTGGTGGATATCCTCTATCATGTGGATGAGCATCTTCAGCTTTTCTGCCTCGGTTTTGGGGTCCAGGCCTCCTTTTTTCAACTCTGCTTTGATTCGCTGTATGGCCTCGTAGGCATCTCCTGTCTTTTCCTGATTGGCAGGGTCGTATTCCCCATGATGGCTATTGAGGTAATGCCAAGTAGTGGCATAATCGTAGCTTTTATCCGAGCGGATATCGTCCATCCAGGTTCCACTTTTTGATAGAGAAGTAGGCTGTAAAAGAGCCTCCACCTTTTTACGTGTGGATTTTTTAACTTGCCTTTCGGCCATGTACCCGATTAAATAATGGCCAAGTTGCCCCCAGGCCATGGCTTGGGAAGTAGCAAGACTTAAAATAAGGGTAAGGAAAACGAATTTAAACTTCTTCATAAGGCCTACAATAGGGTAAAATGGGTATTGGATTATTCTGCTGCTAATTCCGAAACGGCCAGCCAAGCCATCAGCCCAGCCCCAATTTCCAAAGCATCTTCTTCTATATCAAAGGTGGGGGTATGTACTCCAGAAACAATCCCTCGAGATTCGTTGCGTGTACCCAGTCTATAAAAACAGCCGTCAATCTCCTGAGAAAAAAAGGCAAAATCTTCGGCAGCCATCCAGATATCCAGGTCAAGTACATTTTCCTCACCCAAATATGTTTTTGCTGCCTGTACGGAGCGCCCCGTCAGGGCAGGATTGTTTTTTAAGCTTGGATAGCCCTTACGAATTTCAAAATCAAGGCTCCCTCCCATACCCTCTACAATTCCTTGGGCTATTTGCTTCATCTTTTCGTGCGCTTGGGCTCTCCAAGCCTCATCTAGGGTACGGAATGTACCTTGTAGCTTCACTTCATTGGGAATGATGTTGGTCGCTCCCAAGGCCTCTACTCGCCCAAAAGAAAGCACCGTAGGCATCTTGGGGTTGGCCACACGGCTGACGACCTGCTGCAGGGCTACAATGAGGTGTGCAGAAATCAAAACAGGATCGATGAAGGTCTCTGGCATGGCTCCATGCCCTCCCTTTCCGGTGATGCTTAGGTACAGCTCATCGGTACTCGCCATGTAAAGTCCAGATCGAAACCCCACCTTTCCGGCAGGAATCATGGGCATGACATGCTGCCCAATAATGGCATGAGGGCGAGGATTTTCCAACACCTTGTCCTGAATCATCAGGGAAGCCCCACCTGGAATACGCTCTTCTCCTGGTTGAAAAATTAATTTTACGGTTCCCTCGAATTCCCCCCTGAGTTCATTCAATATTTTCGCCGCCCCAAGTAAAGAAGCGGTGTGGGCGTCGTGACCGCAAGCGTGCATCACTCCCGGGTTTTGGGATTTGTACGGCACATCGTTGGCTTCTACGATAGGCAAGGCATCCATATCGGCGCGAAGTGCGACTACCCTTTTCTCCGGATTTTTACCCTTGATCAGTGCTGTCCAGCCTGTGCTTGCCTTGGATTCTAGTTCCGTAATCCCCATCTCCTTCAATTTTTCGGCTACATAGGCAGCGGTAGCATGCTCCTCAAAGGAGAGCTCGGGGTGGGCGTGTAGGTGCCTTCTACAGGCGACTACTTCCTGCTTGTACCGTTGAGCAAGGGATTTAATTTGTTCTTTCAGCATTTGAGTCTGTGCTTGGGGAGCTATATTCTTTTCGCTGAAACCTATCTTGAAGGATCCTAGCGGTAGGAAATTGGGTCTTTAACAAAGAAAAAATCCTTTGTGCTTCAATTTTATAGGCAAATCGACCCACTTTCACCAAATACCTGGGCTGCTGGTACTGCATCTCTGGGCTAATCTCTGGGAAAAATAGGGTCACATTGTCCCTTGCCATAAATGCTTCATTTCTATCCACCCCCGAATACACCAAGACGGTATACCCGTTAAAGTAGGGCTCCATTTTTGCTCGTTGGTAGCGCTTGGAAACCAACCTTTCAAGTTCCTTATCGACGGCTTGTGAGGGCAGATTAGATACGGGTGTTGCCTGTTGCATGGCCTGCTGGTACTCAGGGAAGGTTGGCAAGGTGCTCTTTCGCTCTTCGTAATAGGAGGAAAATGAATTTTTTTCTACTGTAGGAAGGACCGCAGTAGGCTTACAGCCCCATACGAGTAGTCCCAAACCAAGTATCGAAAAAATTCTCATTCCTTTTTAATTTTCAATGACTACACAACGTCCTTGTTCTATGTCTTGTTCTACACTTTTGAATTTGACATCCTTTTTGGTGCTTCCATCCTGGTACTGTACGGAGACCTTGTCGTTTCTGCCATAGGTCTTTTCAACCTTTCTTGGAGCTACAGGGGCTGGAGTAGGACGTCCCGCGGCAACCGCGGCAGCAGAAGCAAGCGATGCTGATGGATTTAAGGTATTTCCTACTTCCGCTTTTGAAGCCTGGACCTTGGGCTCCGGTGCGCGTTGCGTCTGTGCTTGTTGCACCTGAGCAGGATCCTGCTTGGGCAGATCTGCTCGAGTCAGGAAGGAGGTCATGTCTTCATTGAGCTTGCCTATGAAGCGCTTAAAGAGTTCAAACGCCTCAAACTTATAGATCAAAAGTGGATCCTTTTGCTCATATACTGCATTTTGCACAGATTGCTTGAGGTCGTCCATATCTCGCAAATGTTCCTTCCAATTTTGATCAATAATGGCTAGGGTAACATTCTTTTCTATGGAGCGAATGAGTTCTTTGGCTTCGGACTGTATCGTTTTTTCCAAATTTGATACTACTCCAATCTGCTTGATGCCGTCGGTAATGGGGACCATGATGTCTTTGACCGTAGCCCCTCGCTCTTCTTGAACCTTTTTGAATACGGGTAAGGCAGAGGTGGCAATTTGGGCATTTTTCTTCTGATAAAAGTCAAAGGCTAGGGCATAGAGCTCTTGGGTAAGTACTGAAGCGTCCTTACTTTTTAGTTCCTGGGTGCTGATGGAGTAATCTATGCCTAGGCTTGTAAAAGCATTCATGCGTAAATTTTCTACATCCTCCATGGATTTGCCCAGTTCTATCAAATTTTCACTCACATCGTACAGAAGGTTGAGGATATCTAGCTCCAATCGATCTCCCTTCAATGCATTTCTCCTTCGTTTATAGACAACTTCTCTTTGAGAATTCATGACGTTGTCGTATTCCAAGAGTCGCTTCCTGGTACCAAAGTTGTTTTCCTCTACTTTTTTCTGAGCCCGCTCTATGGATTTGGTGATCATGCTATGCTGTATGACCTCACCTTCTTCCAGTCCCATTCTATCCATAAGTTTGGCTATTCGGTCCGAGCCAAAAAGGCGCATCAAATTATCCTCTAGGGACACGAAAAATTGGGAAGATCCCACGTCTCCTTGACGACCCGAACGGCCTCTCAGCTGCCTGTCTACACGACGCGCCCCCTGCCTTTCTGGATTCAGGGGTCAACTTGATGTCGGTACCTCTTCCCGCCATGTTGGTGGCGATAGTCACGGTGCCTGGCTTTCCCGCTTCAGCTACTATTTCTGCTTCTCGAGCATGCTGTTTCGCGTTCAATACCTGGTGAGGAATTTTTTTCAAGGTCAGCATACGGCTAAGCACCTCTGAGATTTCTACCGAGGTAGTACCCACGAGCACCGGCCTGCCCTGTGCCACCAATTCGTTGATTTCATCGGTGACCGCATTGAATTTCTCACGTACCGTTTTGTAGACCTTATCCTCTCTATCCTGGCGAATGATGGGCTTATTGGTAGGAATTACCACCACATCCAATTTGTAAATTTCCCAGAATTCCCCTGCTTCCGTCTCTGCTGTACCCGTCATGCCCGCCAGCTTGTGGTACATGCGAAAATAGTTTTGTAGGGTGATGGTTGCGTAGGTTTGGGTAGCGTCTTCCACCTTCACATTTTCCTTGGCTTCTATGGCCTGGTGCAAGCCGTCAGAGTACCTTCGGCCCTCCATGACACGGCCTGTTTGCTCGTCCACAATTTTTACCTTCCCGTCCACCAGGATGTATTCCGTGTCACGCTCAAACATGCAATAGGCCTTCAAAAGCTGATTGACCGTATGGATACGTTGGGCTTTGACGCCGTAGTCCTTGATGACTTCTTCTTTTCTTATCAATTTTTCAGTCTCTGGAACGGTAGAGTCTTTTTCCAAATCTGCCAGTACAACCCCTATGTCTGGTAATATAAAGAAGGTAGGGTCCTCGTTTTTGGAGGTCATGGCTTCTATTCCCCGATCAGTCAGGTCAACTACATTGGTCTTTTCATCTATGGTAAACAATAGCGGCTCATCTGCCTCAGGCATGTGTCGTTTATTGTCCTGGAGGTAGTAATTTTCAGTTTTTTGAAGAATTACCCTGACCCCAGGTTCGGATAGGTATTTGATCAATGGCTTGTATTTGGGGATCCCTCGGTAAGCTCTAAACAAGGCCAAGCCCCCTTCTTTGTCGTTCCCGTCAGCAATCAATTTTTTGGCAGAGGTCAGGTACCCCTGCACCAATTTCCGTTGTTCCTCCACAAGCGTGGCCACGCGGGGCTTCATTTGATCAAATTCGTGTACATCTCCTCGAGGCACAGGCCCTGAGATGATTAAGGGGGTACGTGCGTCGTCAATCAAGACGGAGTCCACCTCATCTACCATGGCAAAGTGATGCTTGCCTTGCACCAAGTCCTCGGCTTCGCGAGCCATGTTGTCACGCAGGTAGTCAAAGCCAAACTCGTTGTTGGTTCCATACACAATATCGCAGGCATAGGCTCTTTTTCTACCTGGAGAATTGGGCTGGTACTTGTCGATGCAGTCTACGGTTAGTCCATGAAATTCAAACAAGGGGGCATTCCATTCGGAGTCACGCTTGGCTAGGTAATCGTTGACCGTCACCAGATGTACTCCACGACCTGACAAGGCATTCAAAAATGCAGGAAGGGTTGAAACAAGGGTTTTTCCTTCCCCCGTTGCCATTTCAGCGATTTTACCCTTGTGCAGAACCATGCCACCAATCAATTGTACGTCGTAGTGCACCATGTCCCAAACGACTTGGTTACCCGCAGCGATCCAGGTATTGTACCAAATGGCATCGTCTCCTTCCACCTTTACATTAGCTTTAGTGGCCGCGAGTTCTCGATCTCTAGAACTTGCCTTTACCTGTAATTTACCTACCTCTTTAAAGCGCCGTGCCGTTTCCTTGACAATCGCGAAGGCGGTAGGCATGACGTCATCCAATACTTTCTCCAATTCCTTGTCGCGCTCCTTTTCTAGGGCATCGATTTGATTAAAGAGAGAATCTTTCTGCTGAACTTCTTCTGCAGGGAGCGCTTCTATTTGCGCTTTAATGCCAACAATAGTATCGTCTATGTCTTTGAGTTGCGCAGCAATTTGAGCACGAATCTCTTGAGTTTTTCCTCGGAGTTGGTCATCACTTAAGCCAGCAAGGCCAGAAAAAATCTGATTGATTTCTGCCACCTTAGGTAGCAATTCTTTGATATCTCGATCCGATTTGGTTCCAAAAATTTTGGCCAAACCTTTTGCAATAAAATCTAGCATGATTCTGTGTATAAACCCATGGATTGGGGACCTAAAAATAAGTCCTTTTTGTCAGAATTGATACTCCAGTGGGCTTCCTAATTCTTTGTGCCCTCAAGCAAGGCTGTAGGAAAAGTTCCTGAAAAGACTTTTTGGGCAGGCCCAATGAGCCAAATATCAGAAAAGCCCCCTTTGGAATTTCCTTTGAAAGTTACGGACAAATTGCCTCCCAGGGTACGTACCCTTACTTCTTGATGCCCCGTGGCAGTGCCAAAGACTAGGGCTGCAGCAGTGACTCCCGTGCCGCAAGAAAGGGTTTCGTTTTCTACCCCTCGCTCGTAGGTACGCACAAAGATTTCAGAATTGCCTAGTTGCTGCACAAAGTTGACATTGCTGCCTCCTGGAGCATAGCGTTCGTGGTAGCGAAGAAGTTTTCCTTGCTCTAGGACTGGATATTCCTCCAGTTGCTCGACCCAGCGCACGTGGTGAGGAGATCCTGTGTTGACATAGACATCCCCCAAACTTTCTGAGATTTCACACACATCCCCCATATGCAACCCAATTTGGTCTCCCTGAAGGTAGCCCTCATGCTCCCCATCGCAGGCAAGGAACTTGGCCTTGCCTTGGATGATGCCAAGAGAAGCGGCAAAGGCTAGGGCGCATCGCGACCCATTTCCGCAAAAACTTTTGCTCCCGTCCGCATTAAAGTAGACCATCTCAAAGTCATAGCTGGCATGGTTACGGATCAAGATAAACCCATCGGCGCCAATCCCAAATTTACGGTCACAGAGCGCCCTAACGCCAGCAGTATGGCTAAGGTCCCAATTGGCCTGACGGTCATCGAGCATCACAAAGTCATTGCCGGTGCCTTGGTACTTGAAAAAGTGGATGTCCTGGGGTAGGGCCATTTGTTTGAATGCTTGGGAAGAAATTTTTTGAATGAACTACAAACTTACGCATTTGTCGTGAAAGGAAAATCCCTTCTATTGGAGGGGGGATAATGTGTTTATGCTCCCAAAAATTCTCAAAATAGTGTAGATTCGTGTATCCAAACCAAAAGCCATGAAGACGAATCCAAGCCATCCCAGCCGAAGAACTTTTCTCGCCAATTCAGCCAAAGCAGGGCTGACGGTGGGCCTTCTAGGAACAGGTATTTCTGATCTTTTCGGACAAGAGAGTCAGCCCGAATTTGCTACAGGGTTTACCCAGCAGCCCCTAGCCTATGGGTATGCCGCCCTAGAGCCGCATATCGATGCGCGGACCATGGAGATTCACTACACCAAGCACGCCGCTGCTTATTCGAGCAACCTGCGGGATGCTGCTAAGGAAGAAAGCGTGGATACTACTCGGCCTTTGGAGCAGGTATTGGCTTCCATTTCCAAGTATTCTACCAAAATGCGGAATAACGGGGGAGGGCATTACAACCACGAGCTCTTTTGGAGTATTTTGAGCCCTCCGCAATCTGAAGTTGGCCCTGAGGGCCCCTTATTGGAAGCCTTGAAAACCTCCTTTGGAAGTTACGAAGCCTTTGTAAGCCAGTTTGAAACTGCTGCCAAAGCCCGTTTTGGATCAGGGTGGGCTTGGCTATTGGTCGATGCCAGCGGCAAGCTCGTCGTGAGTTCCACCCCCAACCAAGACAATCCCCTCATGGATATCGCAGAGGTGAAGGGAACGCCTATTTTGGGTTTGGACGTGTGGGAACATGCCTATTACTTACACTACCAAAACCGCCGCGCCGATTACGTGACCGCCTTTTGGAAGGTAGTCAATTGGAACGCAGTAACGGCGCGCTATGCGGCAGCAAAGCCCTAATTTGTTGAATATTCTTTCTTCTATCTCCCTTTAGTTAATCTCCTTTTCCATGCAAGATCCCAAGTCCCTCAGTTCCGTTGCCCTTTTTCACGAGACCTTCAAGCACCCCATTTTACCTCAACCTACCATTCCTTCCGAAACCCGATGTGCATTGCGTGTTTCCTTACTCGCGGAGGAGTTGAAAGAATTGGAAGAGGCCATTGAAAACAAAGACTTGGTGGAGATTGCCGATGCTTTGTGTGACCTGCAGTACGTGCTTTCAGGAGCCATCTTGGAATTTGGTTTGGGGGAAAAGTTCAAGGCGCTTTTTGACGAGGTACAGCGCTCCAACATGAGCAAGGCCTGCAAGACAGAGGAAGAAGCCAAAGCGACCGTGGCCCATTACGAAGCCAAGGGTACGCCTTGTTTCTATGAAAAAGAGGGAGAATTGTTCTTGGTTTTCCGCGAAGGTGACCACAAGACCCTGAAGTCGGTGGGGTATTCTCCGGCGGATTTGAAGGGAATTTTGGAATAGATGGAGGTTTCAAGTATCAAGGTACATTTTGTACGAAGTACCAAGTACTAAGTACAATGTACCCTGCCTTCGGCAGTCAGGCAACATACTTATCGAGTAAAATTCCGGTGCAAATGGAATCCCTACTTCAACATTCTGCACTCAGCATTCAGCGTTGGACATTAATAAAGTATCAAGTAGCTAGTATCAAGTAGCAAGATTCTTTAGGAGCAGAATTCTAGTTCATTTGCGAATCCCTACTTAGCCTGCCCGCCGCGGTGGGTACTTGGTACCTGGTACATTGTACTATTCCCTACCAGATCGTCGCGTCTCCTCCAAAGAGTCTATAGCTGAGCATAAACTCATGGGTTTGGTTGGGCAGCAGGTAGCTCTGTAGCATCGGCCACTCGTACACGTAGCCAAAGCGTAGCTTGCCTAGCAGTACGCCCAGCTGCGCATTGTTGGCATAATCCACCCGGTGACCGGCACCTACCCAGAATTTGTCTTTGAACAAAAACTTCAAGTTGAACTCCACATTGTCCGGCAAATCTTCCTGACTTCTCCACATCGCGTTGCCAATCACAGTCATGTTCTCGGTAAAGCGGTTGCGGTATCCCGCCTGAGCAATGCCTACGCGTGGCTTCTTGTCCATAAACACGTCCCCACTGCTGATGCTCCCCTGGTTTACGTTGTGCACCCCATAGGACAGGTAGTAGTTCGGATGCGTCACCGACATCCCTATATTGAAGTCCAGCACGTTCATGTCTGCAAAGCCACCTACGTACTGGGCTAGCGTAGGGTCGTTGGCTTGCTCGGTAGTAAGTCTTGTCCCGTCCAAGCGGATACTGTTGATATTCAATCCCGCTCCCATACGCAAGCCCGCCTTCTCGCTCACCTGGATACGCGTCGCATAACTCAAAATCAATTCGGTTTCTTTAAATGCCCCGTATTCGTCACTGAGCAAGTTCACCCCCATGGCATTCTTGCCCAAGTCACTTGAGCCTCCCAAGTTGGCAAAATCCAGTTCCGCTGAAGCAAAGTTCATCTTCGGAGCTCCTTCCCAGCCTACCCACTGGTTGCGCACAAAGCCCTTCACCATCGACCCCTCGTAAGCCGTCAAGGCAGGGTTTAAGTAGCCCTGCAAGTGGCTAAACTGAGACATGTATTTTCTGGACTGGCCAAAGGAAGCGATGCTTAGCAGGATTCCTAATGAGAGTAGTAGTAGTTTTTTCATCTTTATTTTTTTTTAGAGATAAGAGGCCATATGAATTCGAATCTATCCTTTGCCTGCCTCCTATAGGTAGGCAGGTACTTTGTACTTATTTCAGATCCGCAATTTTCACTTTGGTAGTAATCAAATTCGAACTGGCTTTAGCCACAATTTTACCCGATTCCTTGCGTATGACCGCTTCCCAATGGTTGATATTGGACCCAGAACGCACCAGCCGTGCGCTCACTTCCAGTGGCTCTCCTACCTGTGCAGCGGACAAAAAATCTACAGAGAGATTGATGCTACTCATTAAAAACTCGGAGCCCGCCACAAAATTACCCATGCCGATCACGTCGTCCAGCATGAGAGAAGCTACCCCACCGTGCAGGATCCGACCCGGATTACACATGTCTGGGCGTACGGTATACCCCACCTTGATTTCTCCAAGATCT
>JAJTDZ010000020.1 GCA_021298245.1 Algoriphagus sp.
GTTTTATATTTTTTTAAATTCATATAATTTTTTGAAATCAGGGGTTTACCATAGTTTCTTTTTAGAAAATTTGACTCTGTAAACTCTCTTATTTAGTACCTATTCTTCCCAGTTTCTAAAAATTTCTCCAGCAAGCTATTGGCTACTACTTCATATTTCCCGCAGCTAAAAAATAGAAAAGTTAGGGCCTTGGTTTTCGATTGTACCCCCCAAATTCTTACCTTTGTTTCTTACCCGCCCTAGGACATGATTTTCTTCTTTGAATCCCCTCAGAAACTCATCTATGGAGTTCAAATTTCCCATCCCTTATCCAAGGACGACTTGGAAAAATTACACTGGCTTTTTGGGGAAGCCACTTTCCTAGAGAAGGAAAAAATCGAAGGAAATTTTTCGGGTCCCCGCAAAGAAATGATTACTCCTTGGTCCACCAATGCAGTAGAAATCACGGGAAATATGGGGATTCAGGGGATTCAACGGATCGAAGAATTTACCCCCCTACAACCTGGTGAAGCGATCGACCCCATGCTCCAAAAAGCATACGAAGGGCTCGATCAAGAAATTTTCACCATCCAACTCCAGCCTGAACCCATTCAGTCAATCACCGACATCGCAGCATACAATGTTGCTGAAGGCCTAGCATTGAGTCAAGAAGAGGTTGATTACCTCAACCAGGTCTCTTCCCAATTGGGACGCCCATTGACGGATTCAGAAGTTTTCGGATTTTCACAAGTCAACTCCGAACATTGCCGGCACAAAATTTTCAATGGCACTTTTATCATCGACGGGGCAGAAAAACCCATGACGCTTTTCCAGCTGATAAAGGAAACTTCCAAGCGTCATCCCAATCGAATTGCCTCCGCTTACAAAGACAATGTAGCCTTTATTCAAGGTCCATCGGTTCAACAATTTGCACCTAAAACCCAGTATCAAGCTGATTTTTTTGAAATAAAGGACATCCCAACCGTGCTGTCTCTCAAAGCTGAAACGCACAATTTCCCAACCACCGTAGAACCTTTTAATGGAGCAGCTACGGGTTCAGGGGGAGAAATTAGAGATAGAATGGCTGGAGGAACAGCCTCCATTCCCCTCGCAGGCACTGCGGTATACATGACTTCCTATGCCCGCAGTGAAGCAGGTCGAAGTTGGGAAAAATCACTGCCCGCACGCCCATGGCTGTACCAAAGCCCCTTGGATATTCTGATCAAAGCTTCCAACGGTGCCTCCGACTTTGGGAATAAGTTTGGACAACCCCTCATCGCAGGATCTTTACTGACCTTCGAACACGAAGAAAACGAGAAGCAGCACGGATTCGACAAGGTCATCATGCTTGCAGGTGGCGTGGGATTCACCAATGCCAAGTACACCAAAAAAGGGGAACCGAAAGCGGGTGATCAGATCGTCATCATGGGCGGGGACAACTACCGCATCGGTATGGGTGGGTCGGCAGTATCTTCCCTGAATACCGGGGAGCTCTCCAATGCCATAGAATTGAATGCCATCCAGCGCTCCAATCCAGAAATGCAGAAGCGCGTGTCCAACGTGATAAGGGCCATGGCAGAAAGCGAAAACAACCCCATCGTCTCCATACACGACCACGGCGCAGGTGGACACCTCAATTGTCTCTCCGAATTGGTGGAAAGTACGGGGGGCACCATTCTCATCAACCAGCTTCCCATTGGTGACCCAACCCTTTCGGCCAAAGAAATCATTGGCAACGAATCCCAAGAACGCATGGGACTGGTGGTTGGCAAAAAAGACATTCCCTTGTTGCAACAACTTTCCGAGCGGGAAAGAGCTCCTTTCTATGTAGTCGGTGAAACTACCGGCGACATGCATTTCAAATTTGAAAACAAAAATACAGGCGAAAAGCCAGTGGATTGGAACTTGAGTTATATGTTTGGCTCTTCTCCAAAAACCATCTTAGAAGATGTCAGTGGAAAGGGATCAACTTTTACCGAACCTGCCTACCAGCCCGAATTACTGCTCAACTACCTGAAAGAAGTGCTACAACTTGAAGCGGTGGCCTGTAAGGATTGGTTAACCAATAAAGTAGACCGCTCCGTCACAGGTCGGGTAGCTACCCAACAAACTGTAGGCGAGATTCAATTGCCACTCAACAATGTGGGCGTGATGGCGCTGGATTTCACAGGTCAAAAAGGAATTGCCACCTCCATCGGTCATGCTCCTGTAGCCGCATTGGCCAACCCAGAAGCAGGCAGCCGCTTAGCCATTGCAGAAGCACTGACCAACTTAATCTTTGCTCCCATCACAGATGGATTGAAGGGAATTTCCCTTTCTGCCAACTGGATGTGGCCGGCAAAAAACAAAGGGGAAAACGACCGCCTGTACCGTGCAGTGCAGGAGGTTTCTGAATTTGCAATCGCCCTTGGAATCAATATCCCGACGGGAAAAGATTCCCTTTCCATGACACAGAAGTATCCTGACGGCAAGGTAGTGTACTCTCCAGGAACAGTAATTATTTCGGCGATTGGTGAATGTTCAGACATTCAAAAAACGGTGAAAACCGCCCTTATTCCTCAAGAAGGCACCAAGGTTCTATACATCGACTTCTCCAAAGACGCTGCAAAGCTTGCGGGATCTTCCCTTTACCAGGTCTTGAATAAAATAGGCCAAGAGCCACCTACGGTAGTAGATGCAGCCTATTTTGCAAACGCCTTTGAAACCGTTCAACAACTCATCTCTCAAGGATTAATCCTTGCTGGACATGATATTTCGTCGGGTGGTATGCTCACCGCCCTTTTGGAAATGTGCTTCCCAAGCCAATCTGTAGGCATGCAAGTGGATGTAACGCAACTTGAAGAAAAAGATTTAGTAAAAGCCTTGTTCTCCGAAAACCCAGGTATCCTCATTCAAGTGGAAGCGAATGGAGCAGTAGAAAAGCTTCTTTCTACTGCACAAATCGAATTTAAAACACTGGGAACAGTTACTACAGACGGGAAAATCGAACTTGCTTCCCAAACTTTGGTGATCTCCGAATGGAGAGATCTCTGGTTCCGTTCCTCCTACCTGCTTGACAAAAAGCAAAGCGGCGAAAAATTAGCACTCGAGCGATTTACGAATTACAAAAATCAACCCCTGCAATACAGCTTTGCACCAGGATGGGAAGGGAAGTTTGCATCCCTAGGACTTGACCCCTACCGTACAAAAAAAGGAAAGGCAATTGCAGCTATTATTCGCGAAAAAGGAGTAAATGGAGATAGAGAGATGGCTTATTCTCTTTGGCTTGCTGGCTTTGAGGTCAAGGACGTTCACATGACAGACCTCATCTCTGGCCGAGAAGACTTAAGCGATGTACAAATGATCGTCTTTGTAGGAGGTTTCTCAAATTCCGATGTACTGGGCTCAGCCAAAGGTTGGGCGGGTGCATTCTTGTACAACCCGAAAGCCAAGCAAGCGCTCGATGCATTTTATGCACGAAAGGATACCCTTTCTCTGGGGGTTTGCAACGGTTGCCAATTGATGATTGAACTAGGTCTGATTACTCCAGATCACGCTGAAAAGCCAAAAATGTTGCACAACGCCAGCCATAAGCTTGAATCTTCCTTTGTGAATGTGACCGTTCCTGAAAACAATTCCGTGATGCTCGGAAGCCTAAGTGGACAGCGTCTAGGCGTTTGGTTGGCACATGGGGAAGGAAAATTCAATTTGCCGAAGGGTGAAAAAGGTTACCACTTCGCCATGAAGTACAGTTACAGCAGCTACCCAGGAAATCCAAATGGATCGGACTTTGCAACTGCAGGGATCGCCTCCGAAGACGGCAGACACTTGGCCATCATGCCGCACATTGAGCGCAGCTTGAAGCCCTGGAACTGGGCGCATTACCCATCTGAGCGAAACGATGAGTTTACCCCATGGATGGAAGCTTTTGTCAATGCCAGACGCTGGGTGGAGCAGCAGCATTAATTAGGTTCTAGGTATTCATTAACCATGAATTCAAACTACCAACTCCCACCTGCGACTCGCATTGGTCATGTGCATCTCAAAGTCAGCAATTTGCAGCGGGCTTTGGATTTTTACGCTGGACTTCTGGGATTTGAGTTGGTGACTACCTATGGAGAGGAAGCCGCATTTATTTCCGCAGGAGGCTATCACCACCACATTGGATTAAATACTTGGCAAAGCAAAGGTGGAAAGCCAGCACCCAAAAACACAGCTGGACTTTTTCATACGGCCATCCTTTATCCTACCAGAAAAGATTTGGCCAGAATCCTTCAACGGCTGTTAGACGCCAACTATCCCATCAGCGGATTTGCAGACCATGGCGTCTCTGAAGCCATCTATTTAGACGATCCGGATGAAAATGGAGTTGAATTGTATTGGGATCGACCCAAAGAACTTTGGCCTACCGATGATAAAGGAAGGATTGTGATGTATACCCGAACACTAGATGTGCAAGGACTATTGCACGAGTTGAAATCTCTTTAAAATTCGATTAAAGATTACAAGGGGTGGCTATTGAGTACCATCCCTTCTTTGACCGTTTTAAGGTAAGTTACCGCCTTTCCATCCTCACCTACTTCGCAAACTCGGTAGCTGGGGAAAGGATTTCCCCAAGATCCCCCAAAGTGTCCCGCCCATAAAAAAGGCTTCTTTTTATACACCATCAAGCCATCCAGATCGTGATCGTGACCATGAAAGGTGGCTTTCACATTTGGGTAAGAAGCAATCAAGTCCATAAACTCTTGACAAGCCACCCCATTTCGCGTCCAATCCTGCTGGGAGATATGAATGAATACATACACCTGCTGCAGCTTTTCATAGGAAGTCAATACTCCCTTCAGGTAATTCAAATCCGCGCAAAGGTAATCCCCCGCTACATTGGAAGAATCCAATAGAATCACCCCGAACTGATCCTTCAACACAAAAGAATGGTTGGTCGGATGTCCCATGATTCGAAGAAAAGTGGCTGCATCTACCCGATCGTGATTGCCTCGGGTCGCAAAATTGGGCACCTGCAACTGATTGTAAACCGCCTTTACCTCTGGAAGTAGCGAAGGAGTATCATGAATCAAATCCCCATTAAATACGACAAAGTCCACTCCTTTTTCTTGATGTATGGCCTCGATGAGTTGACCATGAGTAAGTGAAAAATCTGTATTGGGTTGACCCCAATGTCCATCAGAGGCAGTGATAAATTTAAGCCGAGTAGATTTGGGTAGACTCACCTGTCCATAGTTAATAAACGGGAGGGTCACTATCCCTGCACTAAGTAAGCTGATTTTTTGTAGAAAAGGGCGTCTGTCCATGGCTTGAAAATACAACAATGCCTTTAATTTCCGAACAGGAAAACCAGTTAGAAAAAAACATGCCTTCCGAAAGAGATGGGATATAACTTACCATTTACGCAGATAAATTGTCGAATCCATCCCTTTTGCTTACTTTTCGTAAAAACATTCTTCCCATGAGAAGCCATTTATTCTCCCTTCTATTTCTTTTTTTTAGCATCGGCCTGAATGCTCAAAGCCTAGATCGAGCCCAGCTCGATGCACTAACTGAAAAGCAATGGCAATCGGGACTAAGCCTCCTAAACGAACTGGTTTTCATTCCCAACGATGCCGTTTTTCCAGAGCAAATTGCCTTAAATATTGCTTGGTGCGAAAATGCTTTTTCCTCACGAAATTGGACCGTGGAGCGATTGGAAACAGGGGGCATACCTCTTCTGCTCGTTGAGAAGAAACAATCAAATGCCAAAAAAACGGCCCTATTCTATTTTCATGTCGACGGGCAAGCCGTAGATATCAGCAAATGGGACCAGAAAGACGCCTATCAACCGGTATTGAAAGCACAGACCGCAGCGGGGACTTGGGAAGATCTCCCCATGGAAAAACTTCAGAACGAATACAATGCGGATTGGCGGATTTTTGGACGCTCCACCTCGGACGATAAGGGTCCTCTCGCCATGTTTATCACCGCTTGGGATGCACTCACTGCCGCAGGAATTTCCCCCGATTATTCGGTAAAAATCATCTTAGACTTTGAAGAGGAGCAAGGTTCTCCCCGACTACCAGCTGCAGTAGTGAAGTACAAGGAAAAACTCGCTGCAGACCTTATGCTGATCATGGATGGACCTCGACACACCTCCAACCTACCTACGCTTAGCTATGGAGCCAGAGGCATCTCTGAATTATTTTTGACTACCTATGGGCCTAAACTTCCGCAACACAGTGGGCACTATGGCAACTATGCCCCCAATCCTGCCCTACTAATGTCTCAGTTGCTTTCTTCCATGAAAGACCCATCCGGGCGCGTGGTGATTCCAGGATTTTACGATGGCATTACCTTTACCGATGCGGAACGTAAAATCTTTGCAGCTGTACCAGATAATGAGCCAGCAGTCAAAAAACGACTTGGCCTTGGCCGTACCGATCAAGTAGGACAAAGCTACCAGGAGAGTATCAATTACCCTTCCTTGAATATCAAAGGCCTATCTGCCGGCTACACGGGAGCACAAGCCACTACCATCATTCCTGCAGTCGCTGTGGCCGAACTTGACATGCGTTTGGTACCCGAGTCGGATCCCGTCCGCTTGTTTGAACTCATTAAGGAACATATCCGCCAGCAAGGATTTTACATCACAGACAAGGATCCTAGCGATGAAGAGCGAATGGCTCATCCCAAAATCGTCAAAGTGGGCACCTCGATTTCATACCAAGCCTTCCGAACTCCTATGGATTCCCCGGTAGGTGCCTGGCTGAGAAAAGCCATGAACCGTGCTTTCGGTGAAGATCCCGTTCAAATTCGAATTTCAGGAGGGTCAATTCCCATTTCCCCTTTTGTGGATGCACTCGGCATCCCTGCAGTCACCATCCCAACGGTAAACGCAGACAACAATCAACACAGCCCTAATGAAAATCTCCGGTTAGGAAATTACAAAGAAGGAATTCTTACGATGATGAGTGTGTTGACAGAGAAAATGTATTGAGCCTACAACTTCAAGAAGTTTGAATGAAAGCAGATGTATTCGACCTATCAAAAAAAAATTAGAATCGGTAAGCCAGCGAGGTAATTAGAAAAAAGTTTGTCGCAGTAGGTGCCTGAGGGTATAAAAACACTTGGTCCCTGCTGCGGTAGTTACTTGCTTCGATTCTCCACAACCATCCTTTCCAAAGCGTGTAATCCAAATTGAGAGATAAAGCTGTGGTAGCAAAACCATTGGGATGCTCATTCTTTACCCGGATTCCTGTTCGGTCTTGGTAATACTCCACCCGAACAGCTGATTTGATTCGCTGATTCCACTTCACTTGGCCAATCACGATAGGACTAAGCCAGGGGTCATAGCTTGTACCCCCCATGCGCTGTTGCTGAACCCCCATGTCCATGCCTACGATCAAACCCAAGGCATCACTTACCTGAAACTGACCATACAAATTGGAAAAATAACGCTTTCTTCTGCTTGCATCAGGATCATCAGATCCTAAAAAAGTACTCCAATTGAGTACGAGCCCATCTTTTGGTAAGTATTGTACTTGAGTGCCAAAAGAGGGTTTGGTGCTGCCTTCCACACGGGTAATTCGCTGCCATCCATTGAATACCAAAGCAGAAAAAAACCAATTGTCCGAAGGCTGAAAACTTAGCTTGCCACCCGTTAAAAAGTAGGGGGTATTTTCTGCTAAAATGGAGCGTGTCAAGGTCCAATTGTCTGTGGAGATGGCACTTTCAAATCCAATATGGGAAGGCAATACGCCCGCATCTAACCATACCTTGCTTTTCTTAGAAAGCAACACTCCTACATTTGCCTCAAATACATGTTTTAATGCCCCCGGCTCATCGACGTAATTATCTACAGAATAAGAACCTGCATGTAGCGCAAAATTTCCCCGAAACCGGTTCTGGGTATAGGCAAGCTTTACCAAACCTAAATTAAGAGCTACCTGATTGTGTCGGTTGTGGTTGCTGAGAAATGGCAATCTGGCTTTGCCTTCGGGTTGATTAAAATCATAGCCATAAAACAAATCAATGACACCAGAAACTTCCCATTCTTTGCTTGGCGTTGTTGCAGCACTGTCTACCTGCGCATGGCTTTGGAGGGTGATTCCCAAAAAAAAGAGGAGGAATAAATGACGAGGCCTTAGGCTATTCCTGCATGGAAAGAATGATAAAAAAAAGCCGAAAAGAGCCCGAAAATAGGTCACCAAGAAATTTATTTAGACAAATTACTGTACAAGGTTAGTGAAAAGTTTGTTTCAGGATTACACCCGCACCATTGTCGTTCCTCCACCTTTCAAGGTGATTTCCACAGGAGCATTGGTTTTCCAGTGGCCTCCAGTAAAATCGGGGATATCGATGGAATTGGATCGGTTGGCCACAGACCACTCGCTCATTGGGGTGATGCAACTCCATAGCGCAGCATCGTACACGTCTTGGTCTAGAGGAAGTCCATTGCGCAAGCAATCAATCAATCTCCAGTCCATCATAAAATCCATTCCTCCATGACCTCCAATTTGCTTGGCCAATTCTCCTACCTTTTGTACAATCTCCGGCGTGTATTTTTCTTTTAGCGCGTTCATTTCCTCCTCCTTCATCCAACTGTGTCCTTTGGCTACCTTTTGCTCGGGATACTTTTGTGCATAGCCTTCCGTGCCACTAACTACATGCAAACGAGAATAGGGACGAGGAGAAGTAACATCGTGTTGAATCACGATACTTTTTCCTAGTTTGGTTTTGACTACGGTGGTATTCATGTTGCCTCGGTAGGTCTTGGCCGCATAGCTATTCCAAAAAGAATCCTGCTCGGCAAGTTCCTGGGCTTTTTTCTGCATTTGAAAATCATTCGATGACAAGGATGTCAAGTAATCCATCTGATCCCCACGGTTGATATTAAGGATTTGACAGATGGGTCCTAGTCCATGGGTGGGATAGAGATTGCCATTTCGGAAATTCTCTTCTAACCTCCACATGCCTTGATATCCCTTATCCTTATCAAAATTGAGCCAAAGGAGGTCGTGAATGTACGCTCCTTCTACATGGACTACTTCTCCAAAAAATCCCTCTCGGGCCATTTTCAAGGTCATCAATTCAAAGAAGTCGTAACAGCAATTTTCTAACTGCATGCAATGTTTTTTGGTCCTTTCGGAAGTTTCCACCAGCTGCCAACAATCTTCTAAGGTCCTAGCAGCAGGCACTTCCACGGCGGCATGCTTACCGGACTCCATAGCATAAACTGCCATCGGGGTATGCCATTCCCACGGGGTCGCAATATAGATCAAGTCCAAATCAGGACGCTCGCACATTTTTTTCCAGGCATAAGGAGAACCCGAATACAATTCCGGACGATGAATACTGCCTTCCAGTGATTTTTTGGCTTTTTCGGCACGATCTGGCAATAAATCACAAAGCGCTTTAATCTCTACCCCCTCAATTTTACTCAAGCGATCTACCGCGCCAGGCCCACGCATGCCCAGACCCACAATCCCAACGCGAACGGTAGCCAATTTGGGGGCGGCAAAGCCTGACATGTTAAAGGACTGCATGCGGCTAGCTCCATAAGCAGCTTCCAAAGGCAATCTCTTCATGGAATCTGCCAAGGCGCTACCTGCACCAAAAATACCTAAACCTGCAAGTCCTGTGGTCTTTAAAAATTCTCTTCTACGATTCATGGAGATGTGTCATTTATGGGTTTGCCTTCCCTAGTTACTAAAAAAACAAAAAAACTCCCTATCCTCCATCTAAAAAAGGAAATCTTCTTCTAGTTTTCTGGTAGTGGGGAGGTGCGTATATTTTCTAAATTGATCTCAGAAAGCTTTTCCAAAGCCCCCCTTTCATATAAAAACTGCATGGAGTCTAAGGGAGTATCTTTTCTTACAGGTTTGAAGTTGATGTAATCTTGAAAGCGAATGCCACCTGCCTCTTGCACTTGCCTCACTTCTCGCATGCGTACCCCTCCTCCATCGGTGTAGTATAAATAGGCCATATAATCCATCTGGTAATCGTCCACCCCAAACCAATACAAAAACTCATCTTCAAAGTGCTCTCCTCCTCCTTCTGCCTGGAAGGTTACTTTTACCTTATGGTAATCTTTTCCCTTAATCTTGGTTTGTCCGAGGTAGGTTTTGATAGCCGCTGCGTCATTTAGCCCATAGGGCAAAAAAGCAAAATAAGCCACTGAATTTACAGATCGGGAAAAAGCACCTACCCGTTCTTCAGTTAAGGTATCGATCAGAACTCCATTTACTTTCCGTGTAAACCCGGTATTATTTAAGACGTCTACTACCTGTCCGGTGGAATCCGTAAATTCTCTACGGTACTCAAAAGCCGTTGGTGATTTAAAAATAGAATAATGAGTTCCTCTAAAATCAAAAGAAATGGCAGTTTTTTGATATGCTTCACCCCCATGGGCAGCGATGGCAGCATCCACAATTTTTTCTACCTCGCTCCTAGAGTCACAGGAAATTCCAACAAATGAAAAAGAAATAACTATCGCACCCAGAAGTAAAATTTTCATAGCAAGGAGTCAATTAGATTTAAAAATACTTTTTTTAGAAGAAATTAAAGAGCAAGAATTCAATACTGCAACTCAAAATTGGAATAACGGTACTCTGCTCGAAGAAACAAGCGTTTACCGGTTTCATCTACTCTCCAACTTTCTCGTTTCCCATGGAGCACTAGCTTTTCAGACTGCTCAGGAGACAAATCGTAAATCAAACTTCGGTGGTCTTTTAATTGCACCTCATTTCCCACCATCAGGTACGTAGTGGGATCAAAATAATACCACCACGTGTCTGAATCTGCACCGTAATTCACCCGGATAGAAACTACTTCTTTTCCATTCTCAAGCACCTTACTTCCCTCGTAAATAAGTTGCCCTCCCTTATCCATGAGCTTCCAAGGCTGAGCTACCGTATAAAAAGCAGCATCAAAATCCTTTCTTTTTTCTGCGAGGAAATCAGCATTTAAGACCTCATTCTCTCCCATTTGGTAGCGAAAAATCATTCCATCCCAACTCATGCTGTGAGCCACGCTGTCTTTGGTCCAGGAAATACTTCCTTCAAATTTTGGAACCAATCGAAACTCATGCCATTGGTCCACCTCTGACTCCACATTCCCTTCAGCATCTAAGAGGCGCGTCCATTTCCGAAATTTAATCCCCTTCAAATTTGTCCAAGCTTCCTGTCCCCCATGAGCCGCTACAGATTTTTTTAGGAGTTCCATAGCTTGTTCCTCTGGACTTGGTGTACATGCTAGCAATAAAAGAAGGAATATAAGGCTACTTGTATTTTTCATTGTACCAAGGTAAAGGTTCTTTGTTTTCGAAAATAATCCACGTAAAGGCCCAGACCTACCAAGCCATATTCTAAGATCAAAAAAATGGTTTTTTCTTGGACCGGAAAGTAGCTATAGGCCTGGTAGGAGAAAATTGCTCCAAAAGACCACAGGATAAAGGTCCATTTTCCAGAAAGGATACTAATACCCAAAGCGGGCAGAAGATACCAAGGATGTACGACAGGCTGAACTAAAAAGTATCCCAAATAAAGCAAAACCCAGCCTTCCAAAAAACCTTGTATGGAAGAAGAAGATCGTTTCCAGGAAATCCAAATGGCCCCCAGAAAGGTGATTCCAAAGCCTATTTTGGTCAATACCTCAATGGTATTGTAGCCCTGCCACCAAAAGCCTATCGTTCTTGCTAAGTAATACAAGGAAGCATTGAATTCAAACTTGCCTTGAAAAAGCTGTAAACTTTGAAAGAAGTTTTTCCAGCTTTCGTAAAAAATCAATGGGCTAAAGCTAAGCATAAGGGTAAGGAATGCGCTTCCCCAGAAGGCAGGATTTTTTTTCGTTTCTTTCCAAAAAAGTAAGCTTGGAGCCAAAAGCAAGGGAAGTAGTTTTATCCCCACAGCCAAGCCCCAAGCGAGGCCAGAAAGGGCTTTCTTTTCCCGATCAAAGCCCCAACAAGCCAGCAATAGAAAAAAGAGAACTCCTCCTTCAAAATGTAGATTTCCGATAATCTCCACAATGACCAGGGGATTAAACCAATAGAAAAAAATAAGTTTTTCTGATCGTTGAAACCTAACCAAAAGTGTCCACAAGAGATAAAAAACCCCCGCCTCTAAGCCTAGCAATAAGCCCCGCAGTACAAGGTAGCCTTGGTGTAAATCGTTTTGTGCAAACAAGGCGCCCAGCCAGAATAATACCTGCTTTAGCGGAGGATATACAGAATAATACGTCGAGGAATTTAATTTTTTAAAAGATTGCTCCCAAAAGGGGTTTTCATTGTCCCTCGGTAGCTTTGACCACTCTTCAGGGGTAAGGAGATAAGGATTCTTACCTTCCTTTACCAAGGTACCGTCCCACAAAAACCTTACTCCATCTTCAGACCAATTGGGCTCGAAAAAAAAGACACAGGCTCTCAATACCAATCCCATCAAGAGAATTTGATTTACCTGCAACTTCTCTGTTGAAAGTTGATACATGCCAAGCATGGAGCCAAATGCAATAAAAAATAAAAGAAAAGTTAGGGGAAAGTTTTCCCTAGGAACCTGTGCAAGAAACCATAAGCTAGCTCCGCTGGCAATTAAAAAAAGTACTGTTAAGCCTGATTTACCTATCCTAGTCAAAGTCCTAACTCCTTTCGAAGGGGTTCAAAAATTTTCCCGTTTTGCTGCCAATAAGCCAAAAGTTGAAGACTTGTACGAGTAGCAGTAGTCACTTCCTGTTCCCCTTTTTCATTGGTCCAGGTTTCGGTAAACCCAGTGATTTCGTAGGGGAATTGCTGCTGGTACCGGATAGAAACTTTCCTTCCTATTTCAATGTAGGCAATATTCAATTCTGCTTGATCAGATCCTATAGCCTTTCTAGAAAGGCTCGCTTGCTCCACTTGAAGGGGATGGTGTGAAAATCGTTGAAAGATGAGGCTTGGAATCAAAATGACATTCCCCAAAGGAACCAAGTCAGGATTCAGTCTGATTAGCGTAAAAAGTTCTTCTTCGGTTTGCGCATCGAGTTGCTGTTCCTGATCCCCTTCCGATTCAAAATAGGAAAACTGCTGGGCAGTATATTTTCCATTTTTAAAATTCAATTGAGTAAATGATTGCCCGCACCACTCGGTGACTGAGGCGCTTAATTTGGGAGCTACCGCATCTTCATAAATGGGAGTAAATACCGATAGCATGGTGTGGTAAGGATACACGCCCGTGACAAACTCCCGAGTCATATTGAGTTTCAAAACTTTTTGAGCATCTGATGAGTGTTGCTCTGGATCATCCAGCTTCACTTGTTTGCTTTTTGAAAAATCCTCCGTGACAAAAATCATCACAGCCTTTCCAGGACGCACTTCCCCGTACCTACTTTGTTGCAGGTCAAACACATTGACCTCTGCCTTTCCTTGGTACCAATAGTTAGAAAATTTTGCTTCATCCATCCCTTCCCTTCCAGAGGGAGCACAGGCGCACAACAAAAAAAATACATGAATCAAAAGTAGCTTTACATGATTTATGATGAAAAAGACCTTATGGCTCATGTTGGTTCCGGGGTGAAGGATCATCGTGGTATCACTTGATTGAGAAAGTAATCCATGACCTGGGCCAAGGATTATCCTATACCCAATATTTAAATATCGTAAAAATAATTTTATAGCCTGCTCCAAAAACCCCCTTGACGGTACCACTTACCTTGGAACTCCCAATTCTCTTCCGGTAACTTACTGGTACATCTAGGCACTTCAATCCAGCACGATGGGCTTTGATTTGCATTTCTATGGTCCAGCCATAATTTTGATCTGCCATCTCCAATGCTAACAGCTTCGTCCATAATATGGCGCGAAATGGACCTAAATCCGAAAATTTTGCCCGGTACATGGCCTTCATGAGGGTGGTAGCTAGCCAATTTCCAAATACTTGGGGAAGAGTCATGGATCCTCTTTCACGGTTTCCCCATGCTCTTGATCCTATGACAAAATCAGCTTCTCCTTCAAGAATAGGTGAAACCAGCCCCATCATTTCTTGAGGATAATCGCTGTAATCTCCATCTAAAAAAATAACAACCTGGGGTTGAATTTCTTGACTTTTGATCCAATCCATTGCGGTCAAGCAAGCCCTTCCGTATCCTTTTTGAGGTTCAAAGAGCACCTGGGCCCCAGCACCTTTGGCTACTTCTGCAGTACGATCGGTGGAACCGTTGTCAGCCACCACGATATGACGAACTTGCTTTGGAATATCTAAAATCACCTTCGAAATTGATTCTTCCTCATTGAAGGCAGGGATAATTACATCTAGGATAGGAGTAGGTGACATACCTTTTTTAGCGAGACTGAAAAGAGTATAGAAATACTAAACCAAAACCCAGACAAAGGATGCCATGCAAGGGGAGAAATACGTAGGAGCCTTGGATAAGACCAAAAACAAGCATTCCTGCAAAGACCATAAATAAAATTCCTTCCATCCAGGTACTTACAGGTAAGGCTCTCCATCGGTACACATTGCTGTGTAACGGAACAAGGTTTGCTTCTAAATTAAATTTTGGCGTACGTATGAACGGCGATTTCTTTCCCGTAAGTCCCTCCAATACGGCTTGGGTATTGTGCAAGGATAATCCCATGGAAACGCAAAGAAATAAAGGCAGCTTCCAAATTACATTGGTAAATGAAGTCCAGGTGAAGCCTTGTGCCTGAAGGTAAGCCATCATATATACTCCAGCAACCATTACAAAACCCAGCATGGATAATCCCGCAATAATCGGGAAATAGGTGTATGTATGCTCTTCCCTGAGTAACCAAGTTAGTCCGATGCTACTTAAGCTGCTCAGAAAAATAGCCACAAACACCGTCGAGTTAAAAAGATGGGCTAAGGCATGAAGTTTAACTCTCCATCCATGAGGTTCTCGCAAAACCTGCCGAATATGCTTGACTGCGCATTCCGCACCCCCTTTATTCCAGCGAAATTGCTGAGACTTGACAGCTGATAAAATGGGTGGGAGTTCTGCAGGAGATTCCACCTCGGGGCGGTAGACAAATTTCCATCCTTTTCGTTGAGCTCGATAACTTAAATCTAAATCCTCGGTCAACGTATCATCTTGCCAGTTGCCCGCATCTAGAATGCAACTTTTTCTCCAAATTCCGGCAGTGCCGTTAAAGTTAATAAACGCTCCTTGGTGGTTTCTTCCCAACTGCTCTACAAAAAAATGGCATCCAAAGCAAAAGCTTGTAACTGTGTCAACATCGAATAGGGTCGGTTGAGGTGAGTCCATCGAGTCTGCACCATGCCTATGTCAGGTGAAGAAAAATAGGGCAGGGTCTTGAGCAGAAACTGAGGGTCAGGAACGAAATCCGCATCAAAAATGGCAATAAACTCCCCATGTGCACTGGCCAATCCTTCCCTTAAGGCTCCTGCTTTATATCCTACTCGATCAACCCGATGCAGGTAGGTAAAATTCAATTGGGGATACTGTTTTAGTTTGTTTTGAATCAAATCTACCGTCTGATCGGTACTGTCATCCAAGATTTGAATTTCTAGAAGTTCCCTAGGGTAGTTTAGTTGAGCTGCCGCATCAATCAGCCGCTCCACCACGTATTGTTCGTTGTAAATGGGCAACTGTACCGTAACCTTAGGGAGGGTTTTGATCTCTGTGCTTGAGGCTTGATTCTGCTTTTTTAATGCCTTTAAAAAATGAAACAACAAGTGTCCTTGGGCCAAGCTGTATAAAAATACAAACAGCATACCCGCAAAATAGAGGCTAGCAAAAAAATAGAAACTGTGCATTTATTTTTTCAATTGTATGGTTTGCCTTCCTATTAAAATAGGAAAATCATGGATACGATCCTTTTCTGGCCCGTTTTCCAATTTTAAAACTCCCCGAGGACAAACTGTAGCGCAAATTCCACAGCCAACGCAAGAAGATCGCACGATATTTTGCCCTTGCTGAGCGTAAGCACGTACATCAATACCCATTTCACAATGGGTAGAACAATTGCCACAAGAAATGCACTGTCCCCCATTGGTGGTGATTCGAAAACGAGACTTAAACCGTTGGACCAATCCCAAATACGCTGCCAATGGGCAACCGAAACGGCACCAAACCCTGTTGCCCATCAAGGGGTAAAATCCAGTACCCACTACCCCTGCGAAAGCAGATCCAATGGCAAAACCGTAGAAAGCATGTACTTGATTGGTCAGGTCTCCCAAAACCTTAAATCCAGAGAAGTAATTGACTAAAGTCAAAGTGGTCATGAACACAGCCAAAGCAAGGACCCCATGTATGGTCCAGCGTTCCCATTTCCAGGCCTTCAAGGACTTGTCCGAAAGATGTCTAAAAGAATCCCCTACCGTTTCAGCCAATCCTCCACATCCACATACCCAAGAGCAATACCAGCGTTTTCCATAAAAATAGGTAAACACAGGAACCGCCACCACAATCAATAAACATCCCCATACCAACATAAAAAGGCCTAATCCACCGCTACTTAAAAAAGTTGAGAGTTGGTAGTCAAAGAAAAAATCATAATCCAAAGGCCAAATGTTTTTGAAGTCAAAATAAGGCTGATTTAATCGGACCAATACCTCGGGAATTAAAAAGGCAAAGGCAGTCTGAAAAAACATTACGGATGCAGTTCGGAGTTGCTGGTACCTATTGCCGGCATATTTGCTAAACATACGAATACCCATGACCAAAATGGCCAAGGTATAAACCAGTCCATACAAAAACCATTGGCTGGCAGGTCCTCCCGAAAGGAACCTGGAGAGCGGATCTACCATCCATACCAAAGAAACGAAGTAAGCTGGAAACCAATATAAAATCACATAAAACAGAATCAGGTAGGAGCCTACTAGGATTCCTAGAAGTCCCCTATTGGTCAAAGAAGAGTGGAAAATTCCGGCAAAAGCTCCTCCAGGACTTTTTTCTTTTTTCCAAGCCAAATGGAAGAGTAAGCCACCACCCATGCAAGACCCCAAAGAAAGAAGCAAGCAAAGCCATGGTTGATTTCTACTAGGTCCTTGCATCGCTGCTTTGGCCAATAGAAATCCATAATCCTCCCAAATCACCTCTTCCCATCGGCCTTCCTCCTTCAAAACCTCATTGTAAGTATCCATTAGACCCTCGTAAGCATGCAAAAAGGAATACGTGGACGCGTAAGGAACGGCATACATAGGAGCCAGTAATTCTTTGACCTTTTCTCGGTGGATTTCTTTCACCTCAGAGTCTACCAATTCCTCCGTAAGCCGGTAGCTTGCCAAAAATGGAATCAGGGTAAACACCGCCAATCCCCAGAGAAACAAACCAAGTCCTACATTCTTCAGCATGTTCATGAGCTTGCTCCAAAAAGGTGATGAATTAGCGATTTTTTAGGAAGTGGGAAACTTACATCCATTTGACTTTGAAAAGATTTTTGAATTGCTACATGGTGAGGAGCAAAAAACTCAGGGTCAAAATTTGCTTGATGCAAGGTAGAAATTACTTTCAGTCCAGACCATCCTTCCCGAATGGCTCGATCGAAATATTCGTGTCTCAAACGAAATCCTAAAGCCAAGACTCCTAAAATTTTTCCCTTTGCATCCATTTGCAAGCGAAATGCAATTTTTCCTCCCGGATGTTCCCAATAAAATTCTTGAATATCTTCTCCTACTTCTACTGCGATGACTCCATAGGTTTGGTATTCTATTTCAAAAAATTTAGCAGAATTAAACCATACTCCAGGAGCATAGGGTTGAGGAGAAGTACAGAAGTTGGCCGCCAAGGTTTCTCCATGCATTCTACCGGTATACCAAACTTGTTCAATAGTTTTTCTTCCATCGGCGGGAACTTGCTCAAATTCAGCACAATCGCCAATGGCATAAACGTTTCGTGCTGAGGTTTGGAAATAGGAATTAACAAGAATACCTTGGCGGGTATTCAGCCCCGAATTTTTTAAAAAATCAATATTGGGTTTTACTCCAGTTGCAAGTCCTACAAATTGGCAAGGAATCTCTTCATTTTGACTGGTCCGCACCGCGCCAACTCGTCCCTGAGGATCGGAAATAATTTCCTTCAATGCTGTACCTAAACGTAGGTCTATGCCCTGTGCAAGGAGGTGTTGGTGTACCAGCGCAGCTTCCTGCTTGAGTAAGGATTGTTCCCAAAATCTAGATTCTCTCACCAAAAAAGTTACAGGGATTTTCCTGTAGGCTAGCATTTCCGCAAGTTCAACCCCTATCAAACCTCCCCCCACAATTACCGCACGATTTATGGGAGAATGGGTACTTGCTTCCATGTCCTCCAGGTCTTGCTTGGTGTAAAGTCCTTGTACTCCTTGCAGCTGCTGCCCAGGCCAATCGTAAAAAGCAGGGGTAGATCCCGTAGCTAGGATCAAGTAATCGTAGCTAAGCTCCTCTCCTGTATCAAAACCCAGTTTTTTAGCATCTACATCCAGGGTAGTGACCCAAGCTTGCTTTAAGGTAATTCTGTTTTTAACCCAGAACTGAGGTTCATACGGATAAAGATGTTCCCATTTCATTTGTCCCATATAAACATACATCAGGGCTGTACGCGAAAAAAAATAGGGAGACTCTCCTGAGATGACTGTTATTTGGGCATCAGCATTCCCTTTTCGCAAATGTCTTGCAAAAGTAATTCCTGAAATGCCGTTGCCAAGGATAACAAAATGGGTTGAACTCATGCTGATTAGTTGAACTTAAACTTACTCAAAAATCAGCTTACTCGTTTAAGTTCCAATTGTAGTCCAAAAAAGAGATTTTAGCGTTAGGAGCAATTTTTACCCTAGAGTACTTATTCAGGAACTCAATTAACGTTCCTTTTTTTGTAAAATCACCCGTAAACCAAGAAAAAATGGAGGAAAGCTGTGCCGATTGGGTGCCCAATTTATTGCGCACTGGATCATTGATAAAGGCAACCGATACTTTTGTGAGTTGAGCTTCTAGCTTCTCCGCAACATAGGCTTCATTGAGTAGCGGAGGACAAGAAATCGAAGCACAGTTGATGGCAAAGTGAATCCTGGGCTCGTCAAACTCTTTCCGAATGATTCCATGTTCAATTTTATCCAGACTCATTGCTACCCCCCCAATTTTAAAAAATTCATAATGCCATACATCTTTCAAGAATGGGATTTTAAGAATAGGTCCTAAATCTCGAATACTTTTAGTTGGATAATGGTCTACAATTAGCTTTACCGTAAATGCATTGTAGGCATTGATCCAATAGGCAAGCTGCTCATTTTTTGTCCATTTGCTTCGGTCAGGGGCATTCTCAGAGAGCAATTTGAGATAACTTTCCAACTTTGGCTTTTCACGAATAAAGCCTTTGTAATCCACCATGCCATTGGCTTTGACATGGGATTTTACCAGTTGGTCCCACAGCTGATGGCTGGGAGGAGTGCTGCCCACTTTTCCCACCACGGGACTTTGACAGGAGTAATAGAAGAAAAGGGATAGGAAAAGAGATGTTCGGAGAGCAAGAATCATAAGAGAATCAACAAATTCAAATAGAAGGTAAAACTTTAGAGATGGGTAAGGGCATTGATTTTAATACACTTTTTCTCCCCTATTGAGCCAAATGCCCCAAGATTTGGAATAGGTGTGCACCCGGGTAGTAGGTTTCCCGTGAGAAATTAATTCTCCTCCATCATTGGCCCATTGCAAGATACCTCCATATAAATTATACACTTTGGAAAATCCAGCCGCTTGTAATCTTTTGCCAATTTCTTGAGATCTGGCCCCTACGGTGCAATAAATAAGTACAGGCTGATCTTTTTTAAGTTTCCCTACAGAGGTGAAGGTAAAGGTGTCGTAACCGACCCATAACGCTTCGGGGAGATGACTGACTTCAAATTCCTTTTGCTCTCTAGCATCCAAGACTTGGTAATCACTTAATTTATTGATTTGAGTGGGTTTTAACGTTGGAAAGCCCTCATCATACAAGGTGCTGAGCAAGGCTTCATATGCTTTAGATTGAGCAAAAGAAGCTGTAAAGAATAAAAAGAAGACAAGAAAGAATCCAACTAGTTTACGTTGCATAGAAGAATTAAGATAAGGTAATTACTAAACCTAAATTCTTGTGCCTAGGTTTACATTACCTGTAAAAATCCGAAAGACGCACCAAACCCTTCCTATCTTTGACAATAATTTTTTTTCCTTCCAAATCAATTAATCCATCCTTTTTAAATTCTGACAGCAAACGGATCACAGATTCCGTGGCTGTCCCTACAATGCTAGCAATTTCTTCCCTAGTCAGAAGCAGGTCAATTTTTTGGCTATTGCCACCCTCTACCCCATAGGAACTTGCCAATTGAAGAAGGACAAATGCAAGGCGTTCTCGAATACTCTTTTGAGAAGCATCCGTAAGCTTAAGTTCTAAAATACCTACCTCATGACTGAGTTGTTTGGTAATTTTTTTGAAAAACTCCATGTTTTTTACGAGTGCATTTAAAAATGCATCCCTTGGCACAAAGCAAATCCGCGCATCTTCAATAATCATAGCCGAATTGGTGTAATTCTCTTCTCCAAGCAAGGCAGCATAACCCAAAAAATCACCTCTTTTGGCTAGATGGAGAATTTGTTCCTTGCCATTGGATGCAGTCTTATAGACTTTCACCACGCCGGCATTGATGCAAAAAATGCCCAAGGGTTTGGTTCCTTCGTAATATAAAATTTGGCCTCTCCGGTGTCCAACATGATTTTTAACCTCTGAAATCGAACATAAATGAGATTCAGGTAAGTTGGAAAATAAGGTTTGCTTTCTTGATCCACAAAGCTCGCAAGGCGTAACAGGAGTAGTAGTTGATTGCATAGGACAGTAAGGAGTTAAAAAATCAATGGAAAATTTAAATAAAAACTATTATTAATACTATAAAAATTAAAACAAAATTAAGGAATTTTAGGCAAACTATCTTTTTGAATATATTCTCCTAGCCTAATATCCCGATGAAAAAAAACATGCTTGCGTCCATTCGATAAGGTTACGTACGGACATTTTAGCGTTTGGTTGTATACAAAGGCTTGAGAAACCACCTTTTGGTCTATTTCAATTTCAGGAGCCTTGCACTCCACCAAGAGATACGGTTTTCCTTCCCTATCGTAAATAAGCAAATCTGTCCTTTTTTGAAGGCCATTGTAGCGCAGCCCTTTTTCCAGGACAAACCATCCCTTAGGAAATCCCTTGGCAATTAAAAAATGAATCCAATGCTGCCTCACCCATTCCTCTGGAGTGAGCAGGAGGTGTTTTTTTCGGAGAAAATCATAAATATAAATCCCTCCCTCCTTTTCATGAAGCTGAGGTTGAATAGGGGGCAGGGAAAGTACGGGTAAGGAGACCAACTCAAATCAACAGTTTACTTGCAATTCAAATATGGCATAATTTCATTGGATAACTGGTCTATTCCTTTTCAAAGCATAGGTAAGGGGCGATTTTTTCAACCCAATCTTCTTGAAAGATTTTAATCTTTAATAAATCCTGAGCCCGCTCGTAGGGTCCATGCTGCATCCTGTAAGCTACCAATACCTTGGCCTCTTGATAACTGATGTAGGGATGCTGGGCCAATTCCTCCTGATTTACCTGGTTGATACATATTTTCTTTGGAGGGGTCATATCGAAATCAAAATACTCCCACAGGGAGGAAATCACTTCTGGTCGCAGGCCAAACACTTCTTGGAGTTGCTCAGGAAATATAAAGCCTCCCAAAGATTCTCGGTATTTGATGATCCTACCCGCAGTCAAAGCACCAATCCCCGGCACAATCTGAAGTAGGATAGAATCCGCCTCCGACAAGGGAAGTCTTCGAATACGGCCTTTCACCAAGGCATCTCCCCTTCTTTTCACTGAATCCATGGGCGCAAAAGTCGGCAGAGGAGAGGCTAACAGGTACCCCCCAGCACGCTCTAAGCTGTCAAGTTGCGACAAGTAACTTCTATACATTTCTTCTCCCCGTTGATCTGAAAAATAACGCATCACCCTAGGAAGCAAGGAGAGCATGAGCAAGGTGGGAAGTAATAAAAAAAATCCTTGAGATTCCTTCTTGGTAAATCCCAAATGGGTTTTTAACCAAAACAATAATTGGTTTAACATAAAAAATTAAGTTGAAAAAATTACAGGATGCTAAGTTAAGCGTAGGGGATTTTCTAATCAAGCTATACTGCGAAAGAATTACTAATTATCATTTTTATTTAGAATTATTCTAAATTAAAATTGTGAAATGAAAAATAAACTTTAAGGGCGGAATCCTACGTTAAATTTGCTGTCCAACCGTTCAAGCATGTCCGCTAGTTTTAAAGCCATCAGTCTTTCCCACAAAACTGCTCCAGTAGAGATTAGAGAGCAAATCTCTTTAAACGACCAAGCCATCCATCGACTCTTGCTTAGGTTGAAAGAGGTATTTGGGGTTACGGATGCCTTGGTGCTTTCCACTTGCAATAGAACTGAGGTTTATTATAGCCATGAATTGGATCTAAGCCATGAACTTCTGCCACTGATTGTGTTAGAAAGTGGAGGTAATCTCGATAAAGAGTTTGATGCTTTTTTTGAATTCCTGGTAGAGGAGCCCATTGCAGTTACCCATCTTTTTCGGGTAGCCATGGGCCTTGAAGCTCAAGTGATTGGAGATATTCAAATCATCAATCAAGTAAAACGAGCCTACCAGACTTCCGCCGATTTAGATTTGGCGGGTCCCTTTCTTCACCGCTTGCTACATACTATATTTTTTACCAACAAGAGGGTAGTACAGGAAACCGCCTTTCGTGATGGTGCCGCTTCCTTGTCTTATGCCACTCTTGAATTGATTGAAAGCCTTACACAAAATATTTTCGAACCAAGGATTTTAATTCTTGGACTGGGTGAAATTGGAGAAGATGTAGCCAAAAATATGGTGCACTTACCTCAGGCCAAGGTGCAAATCACCAACAGAACCTTAGCCAAAGCAGAGGAGATTGGTATTCCACTGGGATGTGAAATTATTCCCTTCGAAGAGTGCTTTGCTGCCATAGAAACTGCAGACGTCATTGTATCTTCTATTCGCATGCCAGAAATTTTTATCACCAAAGAACGTGTTGGAAGCTCTCCTATCGCTGGGTTCAAATTATTTGTAGATCTCTCTGTACCTAGAAGCATCGAAACCTCTTTGGAAGAAATTCCTGGGGTAGTCCTGTACAACGTAGATAATATTCGAAGTAAAGCTTCCGCTGCCTTGCAACTCCGGCTAGAAGCCATTCCCCAAGTGGAAACCATCTTGGAGGAAAGTATAAGTGAATTCCAAGGTTGGTCCAAGGAAATGTTAGTATCACCCACCATCCAAAAATTAAAACAATCTTTGGAACAAATTCGCCTGGAAGAATTAAGTCGCCATGTGAAGCAAGTGGATCAAAAGCAATTGGAATTGATTGAGAAAATCACCAAAAACATGATGCAGAAAATTCTTAAAATTCCAGTAGTCCAATTAAAGGCTGCCTGCCAGCGAGATGAAGCTTCACAAATGATTGCCCTGCTACATGACCTATTTGATTTAGAAAATCAAAATAAGGAAAAATAAGGCCGATAAACTTGTGTTTATACCCCCTTTGCAGTAGTTTAAAGTTTAAGCCACACGTATTACATCGATGTTCAAGCAAGTATATTACTTCCTGTTTTTAGTTCTTCTGAACTATCCTGCATTTGGACAAAATTGGGAGGTGTATGACTTTAGTGGAAGTCTCCAAGGAAAGGTGGCTTACCAAAACCTTGAACTACTAGGCGAATCCGTTCGAGTAGGAAAAACTGATAGTGGCCTTTTTTTACTTTCGGCTGATCTTAGGCCCATTGTTGACCTTCAAGCACAAGAAGTCTATCAATACCTCCAACCATGGATCATCGTAAAAGGTCCAGAAGGTCTGGGTGCATTTCATGAGTACGGTCAAAAAGCTTTGCCTACAGCATACGATGAAATACAAACTTATCCCACTAGGCTATTAGCCAAAAAAGGCTCAGATTACTACGTTTACGAAAAATCAAGTGGGAAAACCCGCTGGCTGGGAAGTTCAGACCAAGTACTCCTCACCCATCACGGTATGGTGATTTTAAAACAAGGAGAAAGTTATTATCTGCCATTATCCTCTACTCCAGAAAAGGCATACGAACAGCTTTCAGTCAATGAGGGAAATTTTTTACTTTCCAAAGAACCTTCAGGCTATGGACTCATCGACCAAGGGGGGAACTATGTACTAGAGCCTGTTATTGATAAATTGGAGCATACCCGAGGGGATAACTATTACGGGTACGATGACAACCAGTATTTACTCATCAGAGGCTTTGAAAATAAAGCCCAAGTAAAATATAATTCTTACCATCAAATCACCAAAGAAGGAGATTTGATGTTGGAATATATTCACGGAAAATTAAGACGGGTAATCGAGGAAGAAGGGATTCTTTTGGATGCCATTGGAATGGAGTCTGTAACCTTGATTGGTAAAGATCTTTTCAATGTGCGTTTCCGAGAAAATAAAATGGGGCTACTTGGAAAAAATGGGTGGTTGGTCACCCCCAACTCCGATGCAGAATGGATTGGAAATGGTTCAGAAGGCCTATTTCCAGCCAAGAAAAATGGAAAGTATGGATTCCTGACCCCATCCGGTACTTGGGCGATTCCACCTAATTTTTTGGATGTAGGTACTTTCTCTGAAAAAATTGCCCCTTACAAAAATTCTAGTTTATGGGGCCTTGTCTCTAGCGAAGGAAAAATCCTCACTGAAGCCAAATGGGAAGAAATTAAGGATGTATTAAAAGGAATCACAATAGCCAAATCAAATGAGTCATACTACCTAATCCGGTCAACAGGTGAACTTGCAAGTGAAATAGGATATGATAAAATTTCCAGACTGAAAGAAGGCTTTTACCTGGTTGAAAAAAATCAAAAAATGGGTCTTATTTCTGCTTCAGGCAACCCCATTTTGCCTTTAGAATACGATTGGATTCAAGTAGAGCACAAAGATTTTATTGTGGTGGTGAAGGACGGACTTTTTGGAGTAGTTAGAGGGAATGGGGATAGCTTTTTGCCACTAGCGTACGAACAAATTCATTTGGATATGTCCGAACAAAAAATTTTAGTGAAAGAGATATTTTTAGAGCCTGTCCAGCAAGAAAATTCTCAGCCCAGTGTAAAAAGAAAAAAGGGAGATTAATCTCCCTTTTTTTTAGGATTTAAGAGATCCAGGATCTTTACTTTCTTTACCTGAATTAGCAATGGAATCCCTCATGGCGGTATCTGACTTCACATTTTCCATCTTGTAGTAATCCATAATTCCGAGTTGCCCGGACCGAAATGCCTCTGCAATGGCTTTGGGAACTTCCGCCTCCGCTTCTACCACCTTGGCCCGCATCTCCACATTTTTTGCCTTCATCTCTTGTTCAAGCGCAACAGCCATCGCTCTACGCTCTTCTGCTTTTGCTTCTGCCACTTTTAAGTCCGCAGAGGCTTGGTCTATTTGAAGTTTTGCCCCAATATTTGCCCCTACATCGATGTCAGCAATATCAATGGAAAGAATTTCAAAGGCAGTACCAGCATCCAATCCTCTTTGCAACACCAGCTTAGAAATTTTATCAGGATTTTCTAAGACAGATTTATGAGTAATAGCGGAACCTATGGAAGTAACAATTCCTTCTCCTACCCTGGCCAGAATGGTCTCTTCTCCTGCACCACCCACCAACTGGGCAATATTGGCCCGTACAGTGACCCTAGCTTTAGCCACCAATTGAATTCCATCTGCGGCTACAGCTGCAACGTTGGGAGTATTAATTACTTTAGGGTTAACAGAAATTTGAACTGCCTCAAACACATCTCTTCCTGCCAAATCTATAGCAGTAGCCTGCTTAAAACTTAAGGTTATATTGGCCTTATCCGCGGAAATTAATGCTCGAATTACTGCAGGCACATTCCCTCCTGCCAAAAAGTGAGTCTCCAAGTCATTTGTTGTCAATTGCAAGCCTGCTTTTGTGGCTGTAATCATCGCATTGACAATTAGGCTTGGTGGAACTTTTCGGATTCTCATTCCGATCAATTCTCCAATACCTACGCGTACATTGGAAAATTGTGCTGTAATCCAAAGATTAACAGGCACAAAATAGAGGAATATAAATAAAAGAACGATGCCTGCAAAAGCAGCGATCAAAACGAATAAAAAACTACCTTCTACCATATTGATTTATTTTACACTAATTGTATTGTTTTCAAGGTTAGTAATTATTATAGGTGTACCAACCTCAATAAAGCCTTTTTCAGACTTTACTTCATACCATTTCCCATGGAAAACCGCCTTTCCAATGGGTTTAATATCAGAAACAGCCTTTCCTTCCATTCCCACTTCCAAGCCCTCTGTTCTTCCATCGTATGCACCCCCCGTTTGAGAGGACTTTAAAGAAAATTTCCTCCAAACCCCTGAAGAAAATCCATACCAAACCGCAGCTAGATGTAATCCAATGGACAGCCCTGAAATTCCTAAAGCGATTTGATACTCAAAGGTCATAAAGGCATAAATCAAGCCAATAATACCCACGATTATCCCTAAAATTCCTACAACGGTAGTACCAGGAATAAACAAAATTTCAACCAAAACTAAGACCAAGCCTAAAAGGACGAGGCTCACTAAAATTAGCCATTCCATGCGTACTGATTTGAATCTCCTCTAAGCTACGATTTTATACCGAAATCAAGTTCAAAATTCAAAAAAATCAGAAGCTACTCCATGATCAATAAGCTTTAGCAAAAAGCACCCTTCCAGCGGAAGGCTTGCCACTAAAAACGCAAACTCCCTGCTCTGGTTTTTGATCCAATGGTATGCATCGAATGGTCGCCTTAGTCAAATCCTTAATTTTCTCCTCTGTCTCGGAAGTCCCGTCCCAATGCGCAGAAATAAACCCGGTTTTTTCCTCAAGCACGCGAGTAAATTCCTCCCAAGAATTGACTTCCGTAGTCTTTTCTTTTCGAAAAGCTAAGGCTTTTTGGTAAATATGATTCTGAATTTCCTCCAAGAGTTGCTTGATTTTTTCAGCAATAGGCATTTCTGACAATTCAAAGGAGAATTTCTCTAAGGTATCCCTTCTGGCAAGTTCAACGGTATTGTTTTCCAAGTCTCTAGGTCCCAGTGCAATTCTCACAGGCACTCCTTTTAATTCGTACTCTGCAAATTTCCAACCGGGCTTTTGGGTGTCTCTATCGTCAAACTTAACGCTAATTCCTGCTTTTTTTAGCTCAAGCATGAGTTCCTTGGCCTTGACCGAAATCATGGCAAGCTCTTCTTCTCCTCTATAAATGGGAACTATAACAACTTGGAAAGGAGCAAGTTTAGGTGGAAGTACCAAACCATTATCATCGGAATGAGCCATAATCAATGCTCCCATCAAGCGGGTACTTACACCCCAAGAGGTACCCCAAACGTAATCCAATCCTCCTTCTTTTGTTGCAAACTTGACCTCAAAGGCTTTGGCAAAATTTTGTCCTAAAAAATGAGAGGTTCCTGCTTGTAAGGCTTTTCCATCTTGCATCAAGGCTTCAATGCACAAGGTTTCTTCTGCTCCAGCAAACCGCTCATTTTCTGTTTTTTTTCCTCTTACCACAGGAAGCGCCATATATTCCTCAGCAAACCGAGCATAGACCTGCATCATCTGTTCTGTTTCGGCCATGGCCTCTCCGGCAGTAGCATGTGCCGTATGCCCCTCTTGCCATAAAAATTCCGTAGTTCTCAAAAATAATCGGGTTCTCATCTCCCATCTTACCACATTGGCCCACTGATTGACCAGCACCGGCAAATCTCTGTAAGATTGAATCCAATTTTTATACGTACTCCAAATCACTGTTTCTGAGGTAGGCCTTACGATCAACTCTTCTTCTAATTTGGCTTCTGGATCGACAATTACTCCCGAACCATCTGCTGCATTCTTCAAACGGTAATGGGTGACCACAGCACATTCTTTAGCAAAACCTTCTACGTGACTTGCTTCCTTGCTTAAAAAAGATTTGGGGATAAAAAGAGGAAAATAGGCATTGGTATGACCAGTTTCTTTGAACATGGTATCCAATTGGGCCTGCATTTTTTCCCAAATGGAATACCCGTAAGGCTTGATAACCATACACCCTCTTACTGCTGAATTCTCTGCTAAATCGGCTCTTTTGACGAGCTCATTGTACCAAAGTGAATAATCTTCACTTCGTTTGGGAAGTCCTTTACTCATTTACTTGTAGAATATCTAGAAATGTGCTTATTTTTGGGTACTTGGGAAATACAAATATAACCCAAAAAGTACAACCTATACTTGGTGTTTACGTTAAACCAAGTAACAATCTACTTCACCCATGAAGAAATTAGCTCTATTACCCGCCTCTTTGCTTCTTGGTGCGAGCGCACTGCTATCCTGCTCTACCAATAAAGCAGCCTTGACTGCCGCAAATGACAACATGTATTTCATGGCTTCGGACATGAAAAAAATGACTCAACATGCTGTAACAAACAACCAGCCTAACACCTTTGATGGACTTTCTACAGCAACTGGGGCTCCACAAGATAATTTTAGTTCAAAAAATGTGAACCCGGATTATCTTGCTCGCTATGGACAGGTAAATGCACAAAATTCATTGGATGTAGTCTATTTTGACGAAAATCAAGGCGCAATTTCTGGGTCAAGCCCAAATATTGATGTTTACAACAATTTCTCCGTCTCCAATTTCAATTCAGGATGGGGCAATACCTCCTTTATGCCTGGCTTCTCGCCCTTTGGGTATGGGATGATGGGATTTAGTCCTTGGGGAATGGGATTTCATGATCCATTTTTTGGTCCAGGATGGGGCTGGAGATCAGGCTTTAAT
>JAJTDZ010000021.1 GCA_021298245.1 Algoriphagus sp.
GCCATACCAAGGGCATTGCTTGTTCTTGATTTCCAAAATTTCCTCCCATTACGGCAATCACGCCATAATTGAGGTCTTGCAATAAATTTTTATTGATTCGGATGCCGTAGCGAAATAACAATCGGTCCAGTTCATTTTCATTAGGCAAAGCCAAAGCTCCCTCCACTCCCATCTGAGCCATATCCACACGTGCACCTTCCAGTGCTACCACCAAATTTCCACCTCCCATGACGTATTGATCCAAAAGGAATAGTTCTCGATCGGAATAGCTACTGTCTGGGCCTAAAATAAAAATCGCAGCAAAAGAACTCAGGTCCTCCAATTTTTTGGCCTGTTCCATAGGGACCTTAAATAATTCGTATCGATCACCCAAAGCTTCAACCATGCCAAAGCCATCGTCTTCGCTCAACTCTCCGTGCCCAATGATCATTGCGATAGCGCTTTTTTCAGGAGAAAGTAATTTCTGAATTGCAGTAGCCAATTCAAATTCAAGGTTTTCTATGGAAGTATTTAAAATTTGATCAGGCGTCATTCCCCTTTCTCCTTTCAAAATGAGTGCACCCGTCTCATAGGTATCGTCTGAAACAAGAATTCCTGGAAAAATCAGCTGGGATTCTTGTCCCGTTTCTTTGTCCACAAACAAATTGGTGGGATTGATGCCATAGGAGCTAAGGGAATAGATAAATTCAGTTTGCAAGGAATCACTGACCTGCAGGGGATCAAAGTAGGAGACCGTGATGGGCTGTGCCGCATAGGCATTGAAGGTGCGGACCGTTTCTTCTATGGATTTTTGAAGTCTTCGCATACCTCCTGGCAGCTGATCCCCGGTCAATAGAATGTCCACGTGTAGCGGACGATCCAGTTCCTCCAACAATTTTTGTGTGGAAGGATGCAAGGAAAATCGCTTTTCTTCGGTCAGGTCTATTCTAAAACGAATCCATTCACTGGACAATAAAAGAATCCACACTCCCAGAAGAAGTATCCCAAAAGGAATAAAGCGATGTAGCAAGGTCCTTCTCATTTCTTTTTCAATACCAAAACAGCGGATCCAAGGAAAACCCAAACCATGCCCAAGAGAAAAAACACATCCCTACTGTCAATCACTCCCCTGCCTAGACTGGTGTAATGGTAGCTCAAACTCAGCTCCTCTACCCCTCGAGACCAGTCCCATGGGACCAGATCTGCCAGGGCAGAAAATCCGAAGTACAAAACAAAGCAAAGGAAAACGCCCAAAACAAAAGCAACTACTTGTTGGGAAGTAAGTGAACTTGAAAACAGTCCTACAGAAGCGAAGGTTGCTCCAATCATCAATAGCCCAAGCCAACTTCCAAAAAAGCCAGCCCAATCCAAATTGCCCGGAGGATCTCCCAAGACCGACAAGGTGTAGGCATACCCCAGGGTAGGAAGCAGCGCAAGGAAAACCACCACCAAGATTGCTAGGTACTTGGCCAAAATAATTTGTGTCACGGATAAGGGAGAGGTCATCAATAGCTCCCAAGTGCCTGACTTCTTTTCTTCTGCAAGGCTTCTCATCGCTACTGCAGGAATAAGAAAGGTAAATACGTAGGGTGTGTAAACAAAGAGGGATTCCAAATCGGCAAATCCGTACTCCAAGACTGAACTTTCAGGGAAGACCCAGACGATTAATCCCAAAGCAAGCAAAAACAGAGAAAGCACCAGGTAGCCTATCAGGCTTCCAAAAAAAGTGGTTATTTCTTTTAAAAATAAACTTTTCATGGGTTTTGCGTGATTTCTCGAAAAAGGGATTCCATGTTTTTTTCTTCTTGATTCAAACGAATCAAGGTGAGCTGACGGTGAGCGACTAGCTGAAGAATTGCTTTACGCGCCTCGGAGGAGTTTTTAGGGGTTAAGACTATCTCTCTACTACCTTTTGACCCATACCTAACTTGTCCCAAGTCGCCAAACCACTCCAATGCAAGTTCTTCTTCCGTTTCCAAAAGAAGAGAAGCCTCTGCTGCCCCAGCCCTTAGCTCGGCTAAATCCCCTGAGCTAACGATTTTTCCCTGATTGATGATCACCACATCCTGGCATATGGCTTCCACCTCTTGCATGATGTGGGTAGAAAAAATCAAGGTTTTATTTTCGGCAACTTCCTGAATCAAGCTTCGGATTTCTACCAATTGGTTGGGGTCTAGGCCGGTAGTAGGCTCATCTAAAATCACCAATGTGGGGTCATGCAGTAGGGCCCGTGCTATACCCACGCGCTGCCGATAGCCTTTGGACAGTTGCCCGATTTTCTTGTGCTGCTCCGCTTGCAGGCCTGTTTTTCGAATCAACTCCTCCGTGCGGCGGCGAATATCGGCAGATTTCATGCCGTAGATGCCCCCTGAAAAGGCCAAAAATTCTCGTACGTAAGTATCCAAGTACAGGGGGTTGTTTTCGGGAAGGTAACCAATGCGAGCGGCTAACTTTTTCGGATGAGACAAGGCATCCTCTCCCAAGAGGGTAACGGACCCAGAGTCAGCAGAAAGGTATCCTGTAATGATTTTTAGGGTGGTGGATTTACCGGCCCCATTGGGGCCTAAAAAACCCAAAATTCTCCCCGGAGAGGCCGAAAAACTTACCTCATCCAGCACTTGCTGCGTGCCGTAATGTTTACTAAGTGAAGCAACCTGGAGAGACATAGCTTGGGCGATTCAATACCAATCGGGTACTTACAAAAATACGGATTGCTCTTGGAACGACAAGTAGGATTAATTACGTATACTTCCTCCTATTTTTTACCCTTTGGACGAAGGGGGCGGCATTCTACATCCACCACAAAATAGTTGGGATGCGTTTCTAGGGTTTGTACCACCGTTTGCGCCACGTCTTCAGGCCGCATCATGTGTTCGTGCGCCTCCATACCCGGAATATCGTCAAAGAAGTGCGTTTGTATGGACCCTGGATAGACGGTCGATACCTTGATGCCAAAGTCTCGAAGCTCCATGTAGAGGGAGTGGGAGATACCGCGGACCGCATGTTTGGTGCCCACATAGCCCGCAAAGTTGGCCACGCCATTCAGTCCTGCGATTGAGGCCACGTTGAGGATATGTCCTTCATCGGCTGCTTTCATGGCTGGAATGAGTCGCTTGGTGGTGTAGGACATGCTTTCCAAGGAGCCTGCCACGCCAAAGCCAGCGTTATTCACTAAAATACGGATGTCTTTCCCCAAAGAAGCGACAGTATCTCGATAAGCTTGATCCACCTGAGACTCGTCCGCTACATCGCAGGAGAAGAAGTGAAAATGGGGATGGGTAAAGTGCGGTTGGGTTCTGCCCCAACCCGCTACAATTACTCCTTTTTCAAGCAGGAGCTTGACGATTTCCAAACCGAGTCCTTTACTTACGCCCGTGACCACGGCTACTTTATTTTTTAATTCCATCGAAAGTATGTTTCTCCTAGTAAAGCCATTTTCCACCGAAAAGTTCTGCAAACCTAGGCTTTATCCAAAATTTCATGCAAATTCCAATCGTTGAATTAGTTTTCAACTTTCAAGTTCACCACCAACCGCTAATTCTAGCTATGAAGAATTTAATCCTTCCCCTTCTGCTTTTGAGCAGTACGGCTTTTGCCCAAAGTAAACTTCGTCCCAGCATCGACCAAAAGGCTGCAGCCATTGAAACCAAAGTCATCGAGTGGAGACGTGACATTCACCAGCATCCAGAACTTGGCAACAATGAAGTAAGAACTGCCAAATTGGTCGCCGATCACCTGCGCTCCTTGGGCATTGAAGTGCAGGAAGGGGTAGCTACAACCGGGGTAGTAGGCATCTTGCGGGGAGGCAAGCCAGGCCCCATGGTAGCCTTACGGGCGGACATGGATGCCCTGCCCGTGACCGAGCGCGTAGACTTACCTTTCAAATCCACTGTAACTACTACCTACAATGGACAGCAAACCGGCGTAATGCATGCCTGCGGGCACGATAGCCACGTGGCCATCTTGATGGGGGTGGCAGAGGTGCTTGCTGGCATGAAGGCCCAGCTGGAAGGTTCTGTTAAATTTATTTTCCAACCCGCCGAAGAAGGAATTTATGAGCCAGGAGTCACTTCTTGGGGAGCCAAGCAGATGGTGGCAGAAGGCGTGATGAAGGATGTGGATGCGATTTTTGGCTTGCATATTTCCTCTCAAACCGAGGTAGGAAAAATTGGCTACCGCTCTGGCCCCGCTCAAGCTGCCGTGGACAATTTGGAAATCATCGTGCACGGCACCCAAGCACACGGTGCATCGCCTTGGTCTGGGGTAGACCCGATCGTGACCGCTTCCCAGATCGTGACTGGCCTGCAGACCATCCTGTCTCGTAGCGTCAATGTCACTCAAAATCCTGCAGTGGTCACCGTAGGCGCCATTCATGGAGGCATTCGTCACAACATCATTCCTGAAAAAGTAGAGATGATCGGCACCATCCGCACCTTTGGAGAACAACAACAAGATCTGGTGCACCGTCGTATCACCGAGATCGCAACCAACATAGCGGAGAGTGCGGGTGGCCGTGCAGAGGTCAACATCACCAAGCTCTATCCCTCCACGGTCAATGACCCGGACCTTACCGCCAAGATGGTTTCCACTTTGGAGGCTGCTGCCGGCAAGGAGAATGTGAACGTGAACCCACCCGTAACCGGAGCAGAAGACTTTAGCTTCTACCAGCGGGAAAAGCCAGGCTTATTTATCGGTTTGGGAGGCATGAAAAAAGGAGGAGATCCCACCAAAACTCCTTCGCACCACACCCCAGACTTCTACTTAGACGAAAGTGGCTTCGTTCTCGGCGTACGCGTGATGAGCTACTTTGTGGTGGACTTTATGGGGATGAAGAAGTAATTTTGTCAACGGTCCACAGTCCACTGTCCACCAACATCAGACCTCCCAAAGCCATTTGGGAGGTTTTTTTAATCTTTTGAAAGAAGTATTTTGTTTTATTTTTTCGCTTGGATTTGCACTTTTGAAAATATTCTATACCTTTTAAATAAGGGATTTCCTTTTTCCATATTTAAGTATAAAAATTCACCTTCCAATCAAGTCATCCTTTTCTTAAAAACTCCATCATGGATAATCAATTGGTCTTGAAAAAGTTAAGAAATGCCATTTCGGTTTTCCTTTATACTGGTCTTATTTTATTTTTCAGTTGGCTTGCTAGCTGGGAAACCTACCTTGGATATTTAGGTCTATTGATTCTTTTTTTTGGAATCATTTTTTGGCGACTGAAAGGAATTAAATTTTTATATATTTTCCTATTTCCCCTATTCATTTTTACCATGGTCTTATTCCCACAATCTTTAAACATATATAATCAAAAGACCGCCGAATACATGGCAAAAATTGATTCTGGAAAAGACTTAAGTTTCAAAGAAAAGGCTAGCATTTATGGTTTAAATTTCTTCATGTGTGTCATTGCCTTTCCTATTTATCCGGAAGTAGCAAAGGAGAGTTTCTATTTAATGTTCAAAACAGAAGATGGGAGGAGAGTCTTTGAGGATGATTTTTTTATGGAATCTCAAAAAATTAAAGATGGATTAAAAAAGAGAGCCTCAGATGTTAGCTGGAACATGTCAGAATATGTCTGCGGAAACAAAGAAAGCAGGTATGCTTTAGCATTGAACCCATGCAATCTTTCGATTAAAAAATTTGAAAACTTTACTGAAATTACAGTAGAAGTTGCAGTAACCTATGATAAAAAAACCCGAGCCGTTTTGGTAAATGACCCTTTTGAAATAGCTGTTGAAGAAGGTTTATTTCTTTACCTACAAGGAGAAAAATGGCTCCATCCTTACAAGGCGATATGGAAAACAACAGTAGAAAATTAGAGATCGAATACACAAAAAAGAAAAAGGGTTTTAGCTTATTTTTTTATTTCAATCTTAACTTTTAAAAATAGATAAAAATATTTAAACTTATAAAAGCTGGTTGACCACTAACTTTAATAGGAAATTAAAATTCAACAAAATAAAAATAAAAAAATATGACTTCTGAATTAACTAAAAATCTATTTCTGGTAAAACAGAATATAGGGATGTTCAAAGCTGCCAATAGTTTTGACATTTATGATCCATTAACTTCAAATCTCGAATTAGTATGTAGGGAGGAAAATTTAGGATTTTTCACAAAATTTCTAAGGTTCACTAATTTCAAAGTATTTACCCCTTTTAGCGTATCCATTCGATCTAAAAATGGAAATCAAATTATTTGCCTGAAAAGAAATGCATCATTGGGATTTTCCCCGATTGTAATTTTTGACGAAAAAAATATGCCAATTGGTAAATTAAAGCCGAAAATAAGGATTGGGGGTGCAAAAATAGAAATTCAAGACATGTCGAATACGGTTTTAGCAACCCTAACTGGAAATTTAATTGGATGGGATTTTAAGATAAAGGAAAACAATTTAGAAATAGCCATGATATCAAAAAAATGGGCTGGTATTGGAAAGGAACTTTTTACATCGGCAGACAATTACATCCTTAAGATCGACGATAGTGTCCCAAATAATTCAAACTTAAGACCCCTAATATTAAGTTCGGTTTTGTGCATAGACTTTCTTTTAAAGAATAAATAATTCTATTTTATTTTAAAGGATCCTCATTAGAAAAAGTAAATTTCCATTTATTAAGTTGAAATATATTTACAAACTGTCAAAAATGACTACCACTTACCAATTGATACTTATAATATAAAAACTTAACTTCAAATTTCACATTACTTAATCCCTACAAATTGTTAACAAGCAAAGAACAGGTTAATTTATTTTAAAATTAATTCTAATGACCTATTTTATCTTATAAATAAATAATTATATTTGAAAAAAACTTAATTATGAAGAAGACTAAAGTATTTTTCGTTTCGCTAATCCTTGTTTTAGGCCTGGCATCTGCCATGATAATTTCTTCTCAATTGTATATTAAAGAGCAAGTTTCAGAGATAGGGCGTAGGGTAGGATCTAATTCTTATTGGTTTGGTAGTATGGGCCTTGGTGAATTATTGGCCTTAAATTACAATTACGTTTATGCTCATTTAAATGAAGAAACAGGTGAAAATGAATGGCGAAATATGCTAGCAGCTAACCCAACTCTTGCATACACGGCCGTTGATTTGTATTCAACAGATTTCCTGGAGGGATTTAAAGAAGGGTTTGAAGAAGGAAAAAAAGAGAACATAATACAAATGAATGATTATAATACTCAAGCTGAAGATTCTATGGAACTATATTCAAATTATGATTTTGATGTGGTTAGAAATAGAGATTACAAAGATTATTTGAGATTAAACTTGGGAAACATGAGAAAATATCAACATTTGATTGATGATTTGCTCAAATTGGATGATTCAAAACTTAATTCATTGATTAATTCGATTACTAAAGATCCTGTGGCTATAGCACTTGATGAAAATTGGGAACCAGTAGAAAAGCCCATTGAAGCCAAGGAATTAAAGAATTGGTTAGTAAGTAATGGACACATAAATAATGCATGGGAAATGAGCACTTCTGGGATGCCATCATACAATTATTTTCCAACAGATATAATTTTATTGACTAGACGAATTTCCAGTTCTTACCCTGACTGGACCAACCGAAGAACCCTAGAGGAAATGAAAAAGTTTTCAGTACACGTTCAGAATAAATTACAGGTTGATTAATTTATCTGAGTTTGTTAAAAACGCTTTTTTTCGGAACTAAGCGAATGAATTCAAGAAATTCAGACTAGTGTAATTTCCCTAGTCTGATTTTTTTTTATTTTAGAAGCATCTCTTTTTTCTACTTTCCAAATGTATTCGCCCTCCCCCATCCCAATTACAGGAATGGGGTTTTTGCTTTTAATCCTTAGATTTTCAGATTTCGTAAAATCAGCTACATTTGTTTGAATTGAAAATTTCTATGTCTTGACCATGAAAAAAATCCTTCTTCCCCTACTCTTGATCTCGGCCACTGCTCTAGGTCAGTCCAAACTTCGCCCCAGCATTGACCAGAAAGCGCAGGGCATAGAAGCTAAAGTCATCGAGTGGAGACGGGATTTTCACCAGCATCCCGAACTGGGAAATCAGGAAGTGCGCACCGCCAAGATCGTCGCCGATCACCTCCGATCCCTAGGCATGGAAGTGACCGAAAATGTAGCGGTGACTGGGGTAGTGGGAATCCTTCGTGGCGGCAAACCCGGACCCATGGTGGCCCTTCGTGCCGATATGGATGCCCTTCCCGTCACGGAGCGTGTTGACCTTCCTTTCAAGTCTACCGTGACCGCTACTTACAATGGACAGCAAACGGGCGTCATGCATGCCTGCGGACACGATTCTCATACGGCCATCTTGATGGGAGTAGCCGAGGTATTGACCGCACATAAAAATCAATTGGAAGGTTCGGTCAAATTTATCTTCCAACCTGCAGAGGAAGGAGTAGCGGAAGTACCTATGGCTGGTGCAGAGCTCATGGTAGAAGAAGGGGTCATGAAAGACGTGGATGCCATTTTTGGCCTGCACATCTGGGCACAAATCGAAGCTGGAAAAATTGGTTACCGACCAGGACCAACCATGGCAGCTGTAGATATTTTGACAATTCATGTACAAGGCACACAATCTCATGGAGCTTCTCCTTGGTCAGGCGTAGATCCCATCGTCACTTCTGCACAACTCATTACTGGCCTACAAACCATCCTGTCCCGCAGCGTGAATGTGACCGAAAATCCAGCAGTAGTCACCGTAGGGGCCATACATGGGGGCATTCGCCACAATATCATTCCTGAAAAAGTAGAACTTATAGGTACCATCCGCACTTTTGGAGAAGCGCAGCAAGCGCTAGTCCATCGAAGAATAAACGAAATCGCCACAAATATTGCCGAAAGTGCTGGGGCCAAGGCGGAGGTGGATATTCTCAAGCTATATCCTGCTACGGTAAATGACGAAGCCTTGACCGCCACCATGCTCCCTTCTCTAGCTTCCGCCGCAGGAAAAGAGAATTTGATTTTGATGGACCCGATGACAGGTTCGGAAGATTTCAGCTTCTTCCAAAAGGAAAAACCAGGAGTATTTGTGTTTTTGGGTGGCATGAAGCCGGGAGCTGATCCCCTCAAAACCCCCTCCCACCACACTCCAGACTTTTATCTGGACGAAAGTGGATTTACCTTGGGGGTCCGCGCCTTGAGTTACCTGGTGGTGGATTACATGGGGATGAAGAAATAGGGAATCGATCTAATTTTCGCTTCCTGTTTGTATGAGACTTTTCTCATTCAGTTGACTCGCATCCAAAATAGTTCCTTTGTCTAGTGAATGTGACTGCTCCGGAGGAGCAAAATGGTACTAGTAGAGAATTCCAGAAAAAGTGCCCTGAGCTCCAGAGGAGCGAAATAAAACGTAATAAACCCCTAAAATTGCGCACCTCCGGAGCGCGCCTTTTCTATTTCATTTTTTCTATTGACATATTGCCCCTCTGGGGCAAAAAAAATACTAGAACGCACTACTTCTGAGAAGCATACAAGAAAAAGAACTTGTTGACTACTTATGCACCTGGCACCAACTAATCCTTAAACCACCAATCCGGGTATTCTTCGGTACTGTTGGGAAATGCCGAACAACTCAAGCAGGTGGGCAAGTATTGATCATAGCGCTTGCCCGGAATGTATTCGCATACTTTTTCTAAGTAATAAGGAACATCTCCTCGGGTGGTGAAGATTCGGGTTTCTTTCGACTTGGCAATTTCTAAAAACCCTAAAACCACTTCCTTGGAATCGTTGATATTGCTGACATTTCCCCGTATCGCTGCGGGTGGAGAATCAAATACGGACCCAGAATTATTGACTACCTCACGCACGCGCTGCCAGTAGGTGTAAGCCTCCTTGGTTATGCTCAACTGATTGACCAAAAAATAGTGTCGACTTAAAAAAGACTAAGCAAATACAATGCAGTTGGGCGGTGGTTTATTGAAAGGATTGGGAAAAAAGGTCAAGTCCCAAAAATAGGCCTCCTCTACAGACCAGCGCAGGTAGTATTCACCCGTCACCTGAGGCAAGGTAAGTTCGGTCTTTAAGATCAACTGGGCTGCATCGGGATTATCGGCAATCCGTGCGCGCTCGAAGGAAAAAGACAAGGCATCTTCCCCTGAAATGGAAGGCATCACCTGTGGCGTGGAGCGGAAGGTTTTCGCCCCGATTTTAATTTCAACAAAATAGGGAATCCCCACCTCTAAAGGTTCTTCCAATTCGTATTCATAGACTCCGGCTCGCACCTCTTGGAAGGCACCAAATAGGGGTTGACCCGCTCTCCACAAGGTGATTTGCGCGTTTTGAACCGGTCGAGGGGCATCATTTTGCGTGTAATACCCATTTACAAAAAGGGGAGGTCGATTTGCGGCAGTGGTAGTCGAAAGAAAAATTGTTTTGGTGCCCTTTGCATCGGTGATCAAACCAGATACAATCAACCGTTCCGTATCCGCCTTTTCCAAGGGGAAACTGATCTGATCTACGCAAGAACAAATGCCCAAAACAAGGAGCAACAAAATCCAAATTCGCATCTTAATCATCGGCACCTCCCAACTGAATGCTGTACGAAATCGAAGGGAAAATAGCCCCTAAAATAGCTAGGCGATAGGGACGCAATTGCTGGGAGTCCCCATCTTTTTTCCAAAACACAGAGTAGGCATTTTTACGTCCAAAAAGGTTGTAAATTCCAAAATTCAAGCTGTCTCCCTTTTTTGAAAACACCTTCTCCACCGCATAGGAAAAATCTACCCGGAAGTAATCTGGAATGCGGTAGGCATTTCTCAGGGAGTAATCCGGGACCACCAAGCCTCCATTGAGGTAGTAAGAAGCCGTCACCGCCGAGACGGGACGTCCCGTGGAGTAATTCATAGTCAAGTTGAGAAGACCACGGGGATACATCTTGCGACTTAAAATCAGATTGACTTCATGGGGCTTGTCGTAATTGGCAGGTGTCCAGGCATTCCCATTGATTTGCTCTTCCGTAAAAAGGCTCGTCGATTGAAAAAGGGATCTGGAATAGGTATAGGCAATCCATCCGGTCAAAATGCCGAGATTTTTCTTCACCATAAATTCCATCCCATAGGCCTTCCCTTTGCCAAAAACAAGCGCAGTTTCAATCTGAGGATTGAGAAATAGATTGGCAAAATCCCGGTATTCTACTTGATTTTTCCCTAGACGGTAAAACGCATCCACCGTATATTCCCATGTATTGCCTTCCGAATTGGAAAATATCCCAAGTGAAAAGTTATCTGCATGCTGCGGCGGAATGTGTACAGAACTCAATTGCCAAAGGTCTATGGGAGTGGGGCCAAAGGTTGCAGATACCGACTGAATGTATTGGTAAAGCCGTGCATAGCTTAACTTGAGGGAAGTTCGGGACGATAGGTTTTGCCGCAGAGCGAGGCGGGGTTCCCAGCCTCCATAGCTTTGTACAGTCCCTGATCCCACTGCCTGGTAACCTTGAATTTCATCCCCAATCTTAGGCGCAAAAGGGCGGTATTGGAAAACCGTATCCGGACCCAGTTGACTGTACCGGGAGTATCGGATGCCTCCAATCAAACTCGTCGACTCACTCAATTCATAGTCTATATTCAAAAAAGCTGCGCCTTCAATCCCCCTTTCCTTTCCCAGTTGATCGGACTGAATCGCTGAAAATTCTCCAAAAGGGACCCGTTTTTCTGGCTTGCCTTGGTAATGGATCGCTTCTATCCCTACCGAAAAAGCATGCTGTTCATCTGCCCAGGTAGTATAGAGCTTTGCTTGCTGGTACCGCATGCCATTGGACACTTGAGCAGCCTCTACTCCAGCAGGATCTAGAAAAGTGTTGTCAAAGTTGCCACTAGCTACCAGTGCACGAAGCGCAATTTTTTCGCCGAGTAGCCCCTTATACCGAATGGTCCCTAGGGCATTGGTCCAGTCAAAGCCAAATTGATCGGAAAACTGGAAGGTATCCCCAGTCAGGAGAGTACTCATTTCCATGCTATGTCCTTGGGCCATCTTCCACTGCATTCCCAAGTACCCATCGTAAAAATTGAGCCGGCTGGATTGAATGTCCAAATTTCGTGCTTGTCCAAGAAGCCAATTCACATTGGATTTTCGTGCCCCCACAATGACACTGAGCTTTTCTTTTACCAGTGGTCCTTCGAGAAGGAGCTTCCCATTGGAAGTGCCCAGACCTACCTGCCCCTTCCAAGCTTCCATAGATCCTGCCCGCATACTGATATCTAGTGCAGCACCTGCCCGACCACCATAGGTAGCGGGGAGATTGCCTTTGTAGAGGGTGAAATTTTCGGTCACATCGGTATTGAATGACGACAAAAACCCTAGTGCATGGTTGGAACTGAGTACCACTGCCTCATTCATCAAAATTAAGTTTTGATCGGTTTTGGCACCCCGAACATTGATACCAGAAGTGCCTTCCCCTACCGAAGATACGCCTGGCATCATCTGCAAGCCTTTAAAGATATCGGCCTCTCCCATAAAGGCTGGAATTGCTTTCAATTCTGTGGCACTGAGTTTGACTACCCCCGAAATGGGATTGCGCACGTTGCGATCTGGATCATCCGATAAAACCACTACCCCATCCAATTCAAAACTTTTGGTAATCATATCCAAGTCAATCACTCCATTGTCATACAAATGCACTTCTGTGATCCTAGGCGCATGCGAAATATGCCGAAAGACTACCCGATGAATACCTGGTGGAAGGGAAATTAAGTAATACCCAAACTTGTCTGTAACCACTCCGGAGAAAGTTCCGTTTACATGGACACCAACCCCGGCTAAAACATCTCCTGATTCTTGGGAGCTTATTTTACCAGTCAATACGTAACTAGCTGGATGAGCCTGTTCGGCCTTTCCAAAATAAAAAGTCAACGAGTCAGACTGAGCTAAAGTAGGGAGTGATAGAAAAAAATTGGCTCCTAAAAAAATAGAGAAAAGCAAACTGAGTCCCTTTTTTTTAAAAGAATTCCGATAATTACGTAAAAAATGAAAATTCATTCCTGAGGTTTAAAGCAAATATCAGTAACATGAAACGGAAAGCAATCTATTTTCTTCTACTATTTACTTTGCTTGGTGGATGCAAGGAAGAAGAAAAGCCCGAACAAGAAGCCTTTATTTTTGGACAGTGGAATTTTCGCTGTCAGGGCAATTGTATTCAAATATATAAATACGTGGGTGGAAAGTTGTATGTGGACAATCTGAATAGTTTCAGAGAAGCTCCCGTGATCACCTACTCTCCCACACCCCTTGATGCAAAGTATGCTCCTTTGGCAGCCTCATTGGAGTCTTCCTTCCCCAAGGATTACTTGATGCCTCGAGGGCTTACTTTGATTGCCTGTCCGCTTTGTGTGGAAGAGGGAGGATATTATTTGGCTTTTGAGCGTGAAGCAGAAATCATTTGGTGGCAGGTGGGAAAAATCCCAGAGCTTTGGCCCGAAGAAATTCGTCCTTTTATGGAAAAATTGGTGCAAACCATTCCCCAATTACCAGAGCAATAAACAAGAGGTAAAAGGACGCCGCATGCACTCAGTCGAGACGTGACAGAAGCCCTAGGAGCAACTGGCTCATCAAGGGTTCTGCTTTGGCAGCTGCCGCGATGACGTCATCTAAGGATACTTGATGGATTTTGCCCTCCACCCCTAGGTCGGTGATGGCGGACATGCCAAAAACTTCCATGCCACAGTGTCGGGCCACTAAGACTTCTGGGACGGTACTCATCCCTACTGCATCTCCTCCAATTTTTCTCAAGTAAGCATACTCTGCGGGAGTTTCTAAGTTGGGCCCCTCTACCCCACAATACACCCCCGTGTGCAAAGGGATATTCATCTCAGCCCCCAGCTGAAGAGCCAGGCGAATAAGTCTTTGGGAGTAGGCTTCGCTCATATCAGGAAATCTTGGGCCCCAATCCTCGTAATTTCTACCTCTTAGTGGATTTTCTGGAAAAAGATTGATGTGATCTCGGATCACCATGACCTCTCCAATCTTTTGGGCGGGATTTAACCCCCCAGAGGCATTGGATACCAGGAGGGTTCTCACTCCCAAGACTTGCATTACCCGTATAGGAAAGGTGACCTCCTTCATGGAATATCCCTCGTAGTAATGAAAACGGCCTTTCATAGCCAGTACTTTCTTTCCTCCCAAAATGCCGAAAAGGAGCTGTCCGCTATGACTTTCAACGGTAGAAAGGGGGAAATGTGGAATTTCCTTGTAGTCTAAGGAACGAATTACTTCCATTTGATTTCCCAAATTGCCAAGCCCAGTACCCAATAGGATTCCATAGGGGATTGGCTCCAGAAATCGTTCTTGGATGTAGGCTGCCGCTTGCGCTACCTGGTCGTGGTATTCCATAGGTTCAGCATTAATTTGGGGTTAAAGATAGGATTTTGAAAAAGGTTTAGAACTTTTTTATGCACTTGCTTGTAGTAAAGAGATAAAATTCAATTCATGATTAAACTCATCGTAGGCACCAATCGCAATGATTCGGTTTCCAGCAAAATTGCTTCTTTGTACCAATCCATTCTTACTGAGAAAGGAGTAGCCTCTGAAATTCTTTTACTTTCTGACCTACCTGCAGATTTTACAGCTACTGCCTTGTACGAAAACAATGGGAAAAATCCTGCTTACAATGCCTTTCATGATCGGGTTAAGGAGGGTAAAAAGTTTGTTTTTATCGTGCCCGAATACAACGGTTCATTTCCAGGCATCCTCAAAACGTTTATTGATGGGATGAGCTACCCCAATTCCTTTGCAAATAAAAAATGTGCCTTGGTTGGCTTGTCTTCAGGAATAGGCGGGGGTGGCATCGCTTTGAGCCACCTCACCGACATCTTCCATTATTTGGGTATGCATGTTCTCGCCCTAAAGCCAAAACTGGCTAAAATAGAGCAACACATGTCAGATAACCTGCTCACCAACAGGCTGTATGTAGAACTACTACACACCCAAGCAGACATGCTGCTAGAATTTTAATTAGTCTACGTTATCGTGTAGAAACCTATTGTTCCCCAGGATTTCGTTTTCTTCAGAAAGATTAAACTTGCTGATAGCGGATTCTGAGCTATGCTCAGGCTCATTGAGAATTACATTTTTTCTCTGATAAGCAGGCACCACCATCTGGTCGTTTAGCTCCTCCGAAGAAGCCGTGATCAAGCGTCCCCCTTTCAATTTTTCAAATCTCTCGTGAGCTCGTTGTATAGCCTTCAACTTCATTTGCTCGTAGTAATCGTTTGAGAATACCGGAGCAACAGGTGCAGGGGGGACGTCAGAAGCCTGATTTTCTGGCATTTCCTCTTCCTTATACAAGTTGTGAACGATTTTTTCTTCTTCTAGAGGGATTTCCACTTCAGGAGTTTCGGAGAAAATAGGAGCCGAGTAGATAACTTCCTCCTCTTCCCTTACACTATGTAGTTCTTCTTCGATTTCCTCTTTCACTTCTTCCTTTTCAATTTCCTCTTCAGGAAAAAGTTGGCTGGTTTCTACTCTTGGAAAAGAAAAGGTAAAGGTGCTTCCTCCTAGGATAGGTTCTTCTTTGACCTGTTCAGATTTTCCGGAGTCCAGATCGATTACTGTTTTAATTATTTCTGGAGTAGGCTCGGGAGTACTTTTTACAGGAGCTACAAAAGGAGTTGTAGGGGTCGAATCCATGGTGCTGTGATTCCTTTCAGAAAAGTTAACCGGTTCGAAGCCAGTGGCGATGACCGTTACACGAATGGCTCTGCCCAACTCAGGGTCAATCCCTTGGCCAAAAATAACTTCGGCATTGTCCCCAGCCTTTTCCTGTATAAACTCGGTGATATCACTGAGTTCATCCATAGAAAGTTCTTCTTCCTCCCCAGACATGATGGAAAGGAGTATTTTCTGTGCTCCTTTGATATCCACATTGTTGAGCAAAGGAGAGGAGATGGCTGCTCCAGCAGCTCGGATAGCACGGCCTTCGCCTTCCTCCGTGGCAGAGCCCATCACTGCAGCACCGGCATCCTTCATCACCGTTTTAACATCTTCAAAATCCACGTTGACATCTTGGTGGATAGTGATGATTTCTGCGATTGATCTAGCTGCAGTGCTGAGAATATCATCCGCCTTGCTAAAGGCAGTACGGATGGCCAAGTTGCCGTAGATTTCTCTCAACTTGTCGTTGAGAATCACCAGTACGGTATCGCAGTTTTCACGCAGAGATTCTATCCCTGCCTGGGCCACTGCCATTTTCTTTTTCCCTTCAAACATAAAGGGGGCAGTCACTATGCCTACGGTAAGGATGTTGAGTTCCTTAGCAATTTTTGCAACTACAGGCGCAGCGCCTGTACCGGTACCTCCTCCCATACCCGCAGTAATGAATACCATCTTGGTATTGTCGGCAAGTAGCTCCCTGATTTCTTCATGAGATTCTAGGGCAGCATTTCTGCCTTGTTCAGGATTCGCTCCTGCTCCAAGGCCTTCTGTTAGGTTGGCTCCCAACTGTAGTCGTAGTGGAACAGGACTTGACTTAAGCGCTTGTGCGTCGGTATTTACTACGACAAACTCTACGTCCTTGATTCCTTGGCCATACATGTGGTTGACGGCATTGCTACCACCGCCACCAACACCAATGACTTTGATGATGGACTTTTGATTTTTTGGGAGATCAAATCGGTAATCTTTCATGTTATCTGACATATATTAATTGGTGAAAATTTTCTTCTACTGGGTACTTGAATTCAAAAGTTGGGTACTTTTCAGTACGCGGTATCGTCTCCGATATCGTCTGAAATGATCGTTTTAAGTCGGTCTCCAATGCTTTTGAAGAAATCTTTAGAGATGACTTCTCGCTTATCCATTTGCTTGGGTTTCACTCCCGAATTGGCTTTTCTTTTCTGATAAAGTTCTTCTCGAGTGTCCAGGGATTTAAAACCAGCCAAGACCAAGCCTACGGTAGTGGCATACATGGGACTTTTGATTTCATCGATGACGGACTTTCCTAGGTGCTCGTTAGGAAATCCAATTCGGGTATCTAGTCCAGTCATGTATTCAAATAGCTGAGAGATGCATTGTAGCTGAGATCCTCCTCCGGTCAATACGATCCCGCCAGCCAATTTTTTGTAATAGCCGCTCTGCATGATTTCATTCTGTACAATCTCGATGATCTCTTCCATTCTGGCTTGGATAATGGAGGCAAGGTTTCGAATAGAAATCTCTTTGGGAGGGCGATTTCTCAATCCTGGTATAGACACGATTTCGTTGGGGTTGGCTTCTTCAGCGATGGCCTTGCCAAAACGCGTTTTCAATAACTCCGCTTGGCTCTGCATCAGCAAACATCCTTCCTTGATGTCGGCAGTGATGATATTTCCTCCCAAGGGAATGACGGCCGTGTGACGAATGATGTTTTCGTAAAAAATGGCAATGTCGGTGGTGCCTCCACCAATATCAACCAAACAGACTCCTGCTTCTTTTTCTTCTTCACTTAGGACAGAAAGTGAACTTGCCAAAGGCTCTAGAATCAATTGCTTAGATGTTAGATTGGCACGTTTGACACATTTATTGATGTTGTTGATGGCTGAAGTTTGGGCAGTAATGATATGGAAATCTGCCTCTAGCCGTGTACCTGACATGCCCACGGGATCTTTAATTCCACCTTCATAGTCTACGGTATAGTCCTGTGGCATGACGTGGATAATGCTATTACCTGGAGGCACGACGATGTTGTGCATATCAGAAGTGAGGCGCTGTACGTCTTCCACCGTGATTTCATCCTCTGAAGGGGGCCTCATGATGCTGCCATGCATGATCTTGCTGTGGATATGCTGACCGGCAATGCCCACAATAACTTCGGCAATATCCACTTCTGCCATATTGGAACACTCCTCCACGGCTTTTTCAATGGCAGTAATGGTTTTTTCAATATTGGTCACTATACCACGCTCCACTCCGTCTGAAACGGACTTGCCCATGCCTAGCACTTCCAGTTTCCCGAATTCATTTTTTCGTCCGATGATGGCGCAGATTTTGGTCGTTCCGATGTCAAGACCTACGATTAATTTGTCATTTTCCATATCCAAGCTTTATTCACATACGAGTTGATTTGCAAACTTTACACTAATGCGCTGGTAAGCATTCCAGCCTTTTCTAGGTAATATTTCTTTATAGAGTACTTCTATTCGTTTAAACTTACTTTCATAGTTTCGAGCATCACCAAATTCAATGACTTGCTTGCCTACTTGCTGGTACAAGCGAATGTCATTTTTTGAATGAATTTCTAATTCAGTGATTTGAGAATTCCAAAATTTATTTTGTGTAATAAATTCAATCAAAGGAAGTAATTCAGGCATGGCATCTAACCTTCCCATATCCATCAGAACGCCTATGTATAGACCATGCAATACCAAAACACGACTGGTATAGGTAGGCGAGGTTCCGATGATTTTTCCGTCTTTAGTAATGTAAGCGTCTGGTCCATCGGGGCGGGCAATACGAGCGATGGGTTCGTGCTGCTCCATTTGTAATTGTACCGTCCCTTCTTCGGTTACAAATGCTTCCGCCGATCGGATAAAGGGATGACCCAGCAATCTTTTCTCTATGTCTTGAAGTGGAATTTCACGAAAAGGAAGTCCCGATTTCAATTCTGGAAATGCTGCTCCAAGGATGTCTTGGATTTCCTTCTTTTCTACAAAATAAATCCCGTTTACTGGAGCAAGATGGATTTCAATCCCTTTAAAGGTTTTGAGTTGCTGTTGCTTCTCAGCAAAACCTATGTATCCTCCAGCCACCACTACAAGGCTCAGCGTCACGAGTATCTTTTTAATCTTTGGCTTGTTCATGAGGCTTCCAAAAGGTTTCGAGAATGCGTCCAATTCGCAATACCAGGCACTAGCCTGTCTATGTCCCCTGCACCCAGGGTCACCAATACCTCAGGCAAGGACTTCGCTAAGTAGTCCATCACCTCGCTTTTCTGTATACATATTTTGCTCTCCGTTACAATTTTGGGAAGCAACATTTCGGCAGTCACTCCCTCTATGGGAAGTTCCCGCGCTGGATAAATAGGAAGTAAGACTACTTCATCGGCAAGAGAAAGACTTTCAGAAAACCCTTCAGCAAAATCTTTAGTACGCGTAAATAAGTGCGGCTGAAAGATTGCCGTCATTTTCTGTGAAGGATACATGGCCCTTACCGAGCTTAGGCAGGCCTTAATTTCTTCTGGATGGTGGGCGTAATCATCGATGTAAATTTTTCCTGGCACAGAAGAATGGATTTCAAACCTTCGTTTGACCCCACGGAAAGACTTGATTCCCGCGCGAACCTGTTCTTCCGTCAAACCATGGTCCAAAGCAATGGCAATGGCTGCCAAGGCATTTTCTACGTTATGAAAACCTGGAATATGCAATTCCAAAGCTTTCAATTCTGTTTTTCCTCCGATATAATCAAATTGGAAGGAGTTGGGCTTGGCAAGTATATTTTCTGCATGTATTCCAGAGGAGCGAAGTCCATACTCTCGTATGCTGGAGGAAGCAATCCCTATTTCTCCTAATCGGTAGTGGGCATGACTTTGTAGGTAGAGTTTGCCTTTTTTATCCAGCAACCGAATAAATTCTCGGAAGCCTTCCAGGATTGTTTGTTCGTTTCCATAAATATCCAAATGATCCGGATCCGCACTAGTAACCACCGCCTCGTTGGGATACAGCCTGAGGAAGGATCGATCAAACTCATCCGCCTCTACCACCACCAGCGTTTCTTTGGACTTACCCGAGAGGATCAAGTTGCTGTTGTAATTCTGGGTTATTCCCCCTAAAAAGGCAGTTACTGGTTTTCCGGCAGATTTCAATAAATGAGCTAACATGGAAGAAGTGCTGGTCTTGCCGTGGGTGCCAGCCACAGCGATAGTATACTGGTCTTGGGTTATCATACCCAGAACTTCAGCGCGTTTTTTAAGGGTAAAGCCAGTTTGAAAAAAGAGAAGCAGTTCGCTGTCTTTAGGAATGGCGGGGGTCCATACCACCAACACTTCTCCTGGATTTTCTAAAAATTCTTGGGATACCGCGTCCTTTTTATCTTCAAAAATGACATGCATTCCTTCTTCTTCCAATGAATCGGTCAAAGGAGAAGGGGTTTTATCGTATCCGGCAACCACAAAGCCTTCTTGGTGAAACCAACGGGCCAAGGCACTCATGCCAATGCCGCCGATGCCAAGAAAAAAGACCTTATGTATCCCTTTAAATGTCATTTGATTAAAAATTCTAATTCCTGCACTATGGCATTTGCCGCATCAGGCATGGCCATTTTTTTTATATTTTCTCCCAAGCTTTGGGCTTGCTGACTTTCATGAAATAGGCCATCAAGGATGGTTTTCAATTGACCCACTGCCTCCGTGTCTTTGAGAAGCAAGGCGGCACCCTGCTGTACACAGGCCTGGGCATTTTTGGTTTGGTGATCCTCGGCCACATTCGGAGAAGGAATAAACACCACAGGTTTCCCCACCAAACTAAGCTCAGACACGGAAAGTGCCCCAGCACGGGAAACAATGACATCTGCTACCGCATAGGCCAGGTCCATCTCCCGAATAAATTCTCGAACATGCACATGCGCCAAACCCGATTGGATAAGGGCAGCTTGCATTTCTTTGAAATAGAATTTGCCACTTTGCCACAGGACTTGGTAGCCTGCTTTCTCCAGCTTCTCCATATCATGGAGAACCGCCAGATTTAAGGTTTTTGCTCCCAAAGATCCCCCCAAGACCAAAATGGTTTTTCGGCTTGGATCCAAACGAAAATGCTGCATCCCCACTTCCCTTTTTCCAGATAAATCGAGCAGGTCCTTTCTCACCGGATTTCCTGTAAACTTGAGTTTATCTTTAGGAAAAAACTTTTCCATACCCGGATAAGCGACGCAAATCGATGCAGCCTTTTTGGCCAAAATCTTATTGGTCAGACCGGCATAAGAATTCTGTTCTTGAAGCAGGGTGGGAATTCCTTTGGATTGAGCAGCATAAAGTACAGGACCACTCGCATACCCTCCCACTCCTACTACAGCTTGAGGTCGGAATTCTTTCACTATTCTAGAGGCCCTGCGTAAACTTTTCCATAATTTGAAAGGAAAGCTGAGGTTGGCCAAAGTCAGCTTGCGCTGCAGCCCAGCTACCGGCAATCCCTGAATTTCATATCCTGCTTCTGGTACTTTTTGCATTTCCATTTTTCCCAAAGCCCCAACAAAAAGGATATCGCTATCGGGATGTTTATCCCTCCAGGCATTGGCAATGGCGATAGCGGGATAAATATGCCCCCCGGTACCTCCACCGCTAATGAGTAATCGATATGTAGTTGTCTTTTTGATGGTTAATATGAATTAAGTAGTTCGTAATCTATTTCCTGTTTTGTTGGACTCCATGGCAGTGGATCCCTCGTCTTGGTGATCTCCCCGGCTTACGCTTAAGATGATCCCTAAGGCAGTACCTGTGAAGATCAAGGAAGTACCTCCCATACTCAATAAGGGCAAAGGCAGTCCCGTAATTGGCCCTAAGCCTACGGCCACTGCCATATTGACCAATGCTTGTATGACCAATGCAAAGCTTAATCCTGCAGACAATAGCCCACCAAAGGCTTTGTTGGAGTTGGCAACGATTCGCATGCCCCGGTAGAGCAGAGCGAGGTACAGAAACAGCACCGAAGCTCCCCCTACCATACCATATTCTTCAATAATGATGGCATAAATAAAATCAGAGTAGGGATGTGGCAAGGTATTGCGCTGTTCGCTATTGCCTGGGCCTTTGCCCGAAATACCTCCCGTAGCAATAGCGATGTAAGATTGCTCTGCCTGAAAAGGAATTTTACTTTCGTCTTCGGAAGAGGCCATAAAAGATTCTATTCGAGAATAAAAAGTCTCTTTTCTTTGTCCCAATAATACCGCAGCGGATAAACCAATTAATCCGAACATAACCACCAAAGCAAGATGCTTAATGGGCACCCTGCCGATAAACATGATGAGTAGGCAAGTCATCAGCAGCAAAATGGCTGTGGACATGTTGGCCATCCCTATCAGGGCGCAAATCACCCCAATGGAAATGGTGATGGGCATAAGGGTGCCTGCAAAATCTTTAATATTGCTTTGCCTCTTGGCGAGCATGGCTGCCAAGGCCGCAATCAAAGAAATCTTGGCTAAGTCAGAGGGTTGAAATGCTTGATTGATGACAGGGATCATCAGCCAGCGATTGGCATCGTTGATGTTGGACCCAAAAAGGTAAGTCACTATCAGTAGCGGAATGGAGAGGTACATAAACAGGCGCGCATAGAGGGCGTACTTCCTGTAAGGCATTTTGTGGGCGAGCCACATGACAAAAAGAGATAGAAAGACAAGAAAAGAATGTCTCAGCAGGTAGGATTCGGTATTGACCTCGGTAATTTCTTTGGCAGACTTATAGGCCAAGGTACCCGTGGCCGAGTACACCACCAAGATGCTAAACAGGGACAAAAAGATCACGATGGCCCAAATGACGGGATCCCCCTTGAACTGTTCGTCTATCCATGCTTTAAACTGCGTCATGCCTCTTGCTTTTGAGTTAATTTTTCTACAGCCACTCTAAATTGATATCCTCGGTCCTCGTAATTTTTAAATAGATCGAAACTTGCACATGCAGGAGAAAGCAAGACCACATCTCCTTTTTGAGCAAGATCTTGCGACCAATGGATGGCTTCTTCCATGCTTTGGGTTTCTAGTATTTTTGGAAGAATCCCGCCAAAAGCTTTTTTTAATTTTTCGTTATCCTTACCCAAACAAATCAAAACTTTTACCCTACCCCCATCTACTACAGAACTAAGCTGGGAATAATCGTTGCCCTTGTCCACTCCACCTGCAATCCAAAGGATGGGTTGCTTAAAGCTAGAAAGGGCATAGAAGGTAGATTCTACATTGGTCCCTTTGCTATCGTTGATGTAAGTGACTCCTTCACAGGTGCGAATCACTTCCATGCGGTGGGGCGCATTGGTGAAGGTGGAATAGCCTGAGGAAATTTGTAGTTCACTCAATCCTGCCAAGGCAGCGGCTACACCCGCGCACAAGGCATTCAAGACGTTGTGTTTTCCTTGGATAGAAAGCTGGGTTACAGGAATTTGTAGGTTTCTTCCATCCACTGCGATTTCTAAGGTTTCTCCACCACAGTAGCCTCCCTTTTCTTGTTTTTTAGTTAGCGAAATTCCATACAATTCCGCCTGCATAGGTTTCAAGTGCATGCCACGGGAAGTGTAGGCATCTTCCAAATAGCAAATTGCTTTTTCTTCTGGCCCCATATGTTGAAACAATCCCATTTTGGACTGTATATAGCGGTCCATTTCGTAACCGTAACGATCCAAGTGGTCGGGCGTGATATTGGTCAAGATGGCTATGTGAGGCTTAAAAGTCTGGAATCCATCAATTTGAAAGCTGGATACCTCAATAACCCACCAGGCATGATCCTTTTCAAGGAGTTGTGCGGCCCAGCTCTTTCCCACATTGCCTGCCAAGCCTACATCCCAGCCAGCCTGCAAAAGAAGGTGGTAAGTAAGCAAGGTAGTGGTGGTTTTGCCGTTGGTACCTGTGATAGCAATGACCTTCCCCGAACTGTATCGGTAAGCAAACTCCAGTTCATCAATCACCGGAATGCCTTGGGCGGCAACCTTTTTCACTACTTCTGCCGTGGGTGGAATTCCTGGACTTTTTACGATAAGTTCGCAGGATAACAATTTTTCTACGTCGTGCGTACCCTCTTCGAAAGGAATTCCTGCAGCTTGAAGTTGCTCCTTGCGGGAGTCTGCAATCGTACCTGCATCAGAAACCCATACCGCATAGCCCTGCTTCTTGGCAAGCAATGCTGCTCCCAATCCACTTTCTCCGGCTCCTAGTATGGCGATGCGTTTCATAAAGCTTACCTAAGTTTGAGGGTGGCTAAGGTGATTACGGCCAAGAGTATACCCGCTATCCAAAATCGTGTGACAATTTTGGATTCATGAATTCCTTTTTTCTGGTAGTGGTGGTGTAGGGGAGACATAAGAAAAATCCTGCGTCCCTCTCCGTATTTTCTTCGGGTGTATTTGAAGTAAGCCACCTGAATCATCACGCTTACATTTTCTACCAAGAAGATCCCACACATGATGGGGATAAGTAATTCTTTTCTTAAGGTCAATGCCAAAACAGCAATTACCCCTCCCAACATCAAGGAACCCGTATCCCCCATAAAGACCTGGGCGGGGTAGGCATTGTACCAAAGGAATCCTACACAGGCTCCAATAAATGCAGAGGCAAAAATTACCAGTTCCCCCGAATTGGGGATGTACATGATATTGAGGTATTGTGAAAAAATAGCGTTACCACTTAGGTAAGCAAAAATGGCAATAGTAAGTCCAATAATGGCCGAAGTGCCTGCTGCGAGCCCATCAATTCCATCGGTAATGTTGGCTCCATTGGATACCGCCGTGATGATAAAAATGGCAACAAAGATGTATAGAACAGGAGTCATGGTCTCACCCAAGAAACCCAGTAAGTTTTCGTAGTCTAGCTCGTTGTTTTTAAAGAAAGGAATGGTAGTCTTGAGGGCTTTCACATCTTGAAATGCTGGAGTTTCAATGACCCCGCTTTCCACAGATACGGGAGTAGAAAATTCTCGGATCACTACATCGTCGTGGTAATATAAGGTAGCGCCTACAATGATGCCGATGCCAATTTGACCTACAATTTTGAAGCGCCCTTTGAGGCCATCCTTATTCTTTCGGAATACCTTGATGTAATCGTCTAGGAATCCAATAAATCCCAGCCAAATGGTGGTAATTAAAAGTAGGATGATGTAGATATTGTTGAGATTGGCAAAGAGCAGGGTTGGGATCAAGATAGCGGCTATCATCATCAAACCACCCATGGTAGGGGTTCCTTTCTTTTGAGACTGCCCTTCCAAACCTAGGTCCCTAACGGTTTCTCCAATTTGACGATTTCGAATCCAGTGGATAATGTGGTGGCCAAAAGTAATAGTAATCAAAAGGGATACTACAGCAGCTATCCCAGCTCTGAAGGAAATGTATCGAAACACACCTGTACCTGGTATGTCAAAAACGCGATCCAAATAATCAAAAAGTGAATAGAGCATGTCAGTTTCCGATAAGTTGATCCAATAGTTCCATTACTACCTCTGCGTCGTCAAAATGATGCTTGACTCCGTTTATTTCCTGGTAATCTTCGTGTCCCTTTCCAGCTACGAGCACGATATCTCCTTTTTGAGAAAGCATGAGGGCTGTTTTGATAGCTTCTCGACGGTCTACAATAGCTAGGATCTTTCGAGATTCAGACGGTCCTACACCCGCTTGCATATCCTTAAGAATCTCCAAGGGGTCTTCAAAGCGAGGATTATCTGAGGTAAAGATTACTTTGGTACTTTCTGCTACAGCAATTTTTGCCATGCTTGGGCGCTTGGTTTTGTCTCGATTTCCTCCACACCCTACCACAGTGATCAGCTGATCGTTTCCTGTACGGAAGGCATTGATCGTTTTGAGCACATTGTCTAAGGCATCCGGAGTATGCGCATAGTCCACAATGGCAGTAATGCCACCTTTGGAAAAGCGATCAAACCTTCCTTTTGCTCCCTTAATGGCAGAAAGCTCCCTAAGTACCTCCTCCTCATCTTCTCCCAATAAGACAGCTGCTCCGAGTACGGCTAGGACATTGTAAGCATTGAAAGCTCCAATCATCCGAAACCAAGTTGGCCTACCTTGAATATCCAATTCCAAGCCTTCTATGGAATTGGAAAGTATTTTTGCCTTGAAGTCTGCGGCAGATTTTAGGCCATAGGTTTGTTGGGTACCCTTACAATTTTGTATCATGACGGCTCCCCTTTTATCGTCTGCATTTACCAGGGCAAAAGCATCTTTTGGGAGTTCATCGAAGAGTTTTTTCTTGGCCTGGATGTAGGCATCGAAAGTGCCGTGGTAATCCAAGTGATCGTGTGTAATGTTAGTAAAAACTGCACCAGCTAACTTTAATCCAGCAATTCTTTCTTGAACGATAGCATGGGAACTGGCTTCCATAAAGCAATGGGTACATCCGGCATCTACCATCCTGTGGAGTAAATTTTGTACGCTAACTGCGTCAGGAGTGGTATGCGTAGAAGAGATAACTTCTTCGTTGATTTTATTTTCTACCGTAGAAAGTAGCCCTACACTGTACCCCATTCGCACAAATAGCTGATGCAGGAGCGTTACCGTGGTGGTTTTTCCATTGGTGCCTGTTACGGCGACTACCTTGATTTTTTCCGAAGGATTGCCATAAAAATTGGAAGCCATAATCCCCAAAGCCTTGGCAGAGTCTACAACCTGAATGTAGGTCACCCCATCTTTCACTTGCTCTGGCATTCGTTGGCATACAATGGTAGTAGCTCCTTTCTCTAGGGCCATTGGAATAAATTCATGTCCATCGACTTGCGTTCCTACCACGGCAACGAAAGCCACATGGGGACGAACCTTTCGACTATCAAAGACCAAATCCTCCACCTTTCTCTCCATGTCGCCAAGAGTGGAGGTTAGGGAAACTTTGTACAATATGTCTTTCAGCACGTTCATTTATCCAAGTACTAAGTCTATAGTGGCGTTGGGCAGCAATGGGCTTCCCGGACTAAGGGACTGGCCTATTACCCGTCCTCTTCCATTAAAATTCACTTTCAAGCCCTTATTTTCTAATAGGTAAAGGGCATCACGCAAGGACATTCCCGTTACGTCAGGCACAAGAGGCTTTTCGGTGTTTATGACTTTAAGGGAAATCGAATTGGAAATGGTACTTGGAGCTACCCAATCTGCCCCTGCCATGGAGCCAGAGGGAAGTTTGAGGTAGTCAAAAATTTCTTTCAATTCCTCCCCTTTTCCCGCAGCCACATAGGGCAGCATAGAAGTTTGATTTTGTGCTAGTAGAATTTTGCTTTGATTCATGGTGTTCAATTCCAGATCCGTAGCAAAAATTTTATCAGCAATCTCCTTGAATACTGGAGCAGACACGTCCCCTCCATAGGCAGCAATGCCTTTAGGACTATCGATGACCACAATCATGCTGTATTTAGGATTGTCGGCTGGGAAGTAGCCTGCAAAACTGGTATAATAAATTTCCTGGTACGTACCGCCAATCAGCTTTTGGGCAGTACCTGTCTTTCCAGCTATTTTATAATTTGGATTTTTTATGTTTCTCGCTGTACCATTTTCAACCACCCCCAGAAGTAATTCCTGCAATAGCGCGATGGTTTTCGGAGAAGCAATAGATTCTCTAAGTACTTGGGTCTCGAAGGTTTCTATGGTTTGGGCCCCATTACTTACCGCTTTCACAAAAATGGGCTTTACCATTTTCCCTTGGTTGGCCACTGCATTGTACAGGGTAAGGGTATGGATAGGGTTCAGTCTAGATTCGTAGCCAATTGAAAGCCAAGGTAGGGTGGTTCCATACCAAATGCTTGTTCCAGGCTTCTTAAAGAAGGGTTTTCCTTCTCCAGAAAGCTGAAGGCCTAGAGGTTCGGATAAACCTACTTTATCCAAATAAGCCAAATATTTAGAGGGGTTAGCCCCAAAGTGCCTATCAACCAATTTGGAAATAGCCACATTGGAAGATTTTTCAAATCCTTGTCGGACGGTGATGGTACCATATCCCCCAATTTTGGCATCGTACATGGGCTGACTGTAGAAGCGGTATACCCCATTTCCCGTCTCAATCATGTCATTGAGACTTACCTTATTTTCTTCCAAGAGAGCCAACATGGAAACCAACTTGAACGTAGATCCTGGCTCGGTGCATCCCCAACCCCCTACGGCATAATTGTAGCTTTCTACATAGCCTGTTTTACTAGCATTACGTTCCAGGTTAGAAATGGCTTTGATATGCCCTGTTTTTACCTCCATGACAACCACAGAGCCAAAAGCAGCATCCCTATCGGTTAGTTGCCTTCTCAATGCTGCTTCTGCCACATCCTGAATGGTCACATCCAAGGTGGTGGTAATATCGTATCCATTGAGGGGTTTGATATCGTCTACGTCATAGAGCGGCTTCCAAACTTCCCCGGCGAGCCTTTGAAAGAGTGCTTTACCGTTTTGGCCTTTGAGATAGGAATTAAAGCTATATTCCAGGCCTGACCCAACTCCATCTGCATTCAATGTGCCTAAGGTTCTGCTAGCCAGGGAGGAGAAGGGCTGAAATCTGCGTTCGATTTTTTCAAAGATAATTCCCCCATTCACCCTTCCCAGTTTAAAAATTGGCCAGTTGGACATCTGCTGCATTTCCTGATAGCCTATTTGTCGGCGATTGAGCATGAGGTAACGCTTGTTGTTGGCTCGTGCCTCGAGAATCATCCTTTTGTATTCCGAAGGAGACTTGTCCTGATAAAAGGTTGAGAGCTTGTTGACCAAAGAATCAATGCCAGAGGTGAAGTCATCTTCGTCTACTACCGTAGGGTCGATGGCTACTTGATAAAAAGGTAAGCTGGTGGCCAACAAGCTACCGTCAGCGGCATAGATATTGCCACGAGTGGCGGCTACTTCACGGTATTGAAAGTTGACCTGCTCTGCCTTTTGCTTCCATTTTTCTCCTTCGATTAACTGGACTACTGCCACCTTGTAAGGAATGGCACACGCACACAAAGCTACCAGGATAAAAACTACCCTTACTCGGATCACTATGGAGCGTTTGATATTCACTTGGCTACTTCAATTTTGTAGGGAGGTTGGTTCAATTCGTAAAGCTCGAGAGCTGCAGCGCGCTTGGCCACTTCAGACTGCATACTGCTCTTCATAAATTCGGATTCCAAGGTGGTCACGTCGGCACGTAAGTCTTCCACTTCCTGTTGCGCACTATTGATCTTTCGGATCATGATTTCAGCACGATGGTTGCTGTAGATGTAGAGCAAAGCCAGGATAACTAAAAATCCTACGGGCGGTACTAGCTGTACCGGCACTCCCTCTCCGAAGATTCTGGTAACATCCAATTTTTCTTCCATCCAAGAAAAAATGGTTTTACCAGAACCGCCCTTTGGGCTGTTCCCCTCTTGAAGCTTTTTCTTGAAGGTGTTCTGTCTCATATTTTTAGTTTCTTCGCTATTCTCAATTTTGCACTTCTGGACCTAGGGTTTTGGGTCAGCTCTTGCTCCGAAGCAGTGATAGCTCCCCTGCTTACGGGCTCTAGCGGACGAATCAGGTTGCCGTAGAAATCTTTTTCTACTTCTCCCTGAAACTTCCCCTTAGTCATTAAATTTTTCACCAAACGGTCCTCCAAACTGTGGTAGCTCATCACAACCAATCGTCCTTCGGGTTTTAATAATTCTACTGCACTAAGCAACATTTCCTCCAGTGCTTTCAATTCATCATTGACCTCCATGCGCAAGGCCTGAAAAACCTGCGCATAGTACTTGTATTCTTTTCCCCTGGGCGCAAAGCGTTTTAGGAGAGCAATCAGACTTTCCGTCGTATCCAATGGCCTTAGGCTACGTTCTGCCACGATGGCCTGCGCCAGCGTTTTAGCATTTTTTACTTCTCCGTACTGCCCAAGGATCTTATGCAAAGCAGATTCTTGGTACGAGGCGAGCACTTCTTTTGCACTCTGACCTGCCGACTGATTCATCCTCATGTCAAGATTCCCCTGAAATCGAGTAGAAAACCCGCGCTCAGGAGCATCTATCTGATGAGAAGAAATTCCCAAATCAGCAAGGATTCCATCCACTTGGGTTATACCATACAGTCTCAGGTATCTTTTGAGATCCCTGAAGTTGGCCTGGATCAAAGTAAATCGCGGATCCGCTGGCGCATTGGCCAAGGCATCCGCATCCTGATCAAAGCCATAGAGATGACCCCCTTTCAGATGGGATAAAATTGCCTTAGAATGACCTCCTCCCCCAAAAGTGACATCGACATACACTCCATTGGGGAGTATAGCCAACCCTTCAATGCATTGGGTAAGCATCACTGGGATATGGTATTCAGACGGAGCCATCGCTTTCTAGGAGAGGTATTTTTCCATTAGGCTAGACAAGTCTGCCGTATCTACAATGATGTTTTTAAGGTAATTTTCAGGATTCCAGAGTTCGATTCGGGTACCCATGCCCACGACTACTACGTCTTTTTCTAAGCTGGCATAGGTTTGGTAAAGCTTGGGAATCAACAATCTCCCCGCACCATCCAATTCCACCTCGACGATGGAATTGAAAAAAGAGCGTTGCAGCATGCGTTGCTCGGCATTGTTGATGTTAAGGGACTTGATTTGATACTCAAGCTTTTTGTATTCTACCATGGGATAGAGCGCCAAGCATTTGTCCTCTGCCTTGCGGAGCATGAGCGACATGCCATTGGCCTCTGGAATTGCCGCCTTTATTTTGGCGGGCAACGCCAAGCGACCCTTGGGATCTAGCTTGCTATCGTATTGACTATTGAACATTTTTTGACTTCTACTGGGCAGAATTGTGAATTAACAAAAGTAGGAAAAGAAACTTCAATTTTTACCACTTTGTCCCACTTTTTCCCACTTTATCTCAAAACTAGCCAAAAGAATAGTTGTAGCCAACACTTTTTACTAAAAAATTAAAGAAATTTTTGGCTTAAAATGTAGGCTTTTTACCGCGCAGCCTAGGGAGAAAAAAATGCTTTTTTGAGCCAAATTCGCATTTATTTGACTTACCCAGACCAATTCATCTGGATATCCACGTAGGAGGGCAGACCTACACACTCGAAAAAAAAATGATCTGAGAAAGGATTGAAGAAAAAAAATAGGGGATGCTCTCCTCTAGGAAGACATCATTTTTTGCTATTGAATTGGAGTTAGTTTGGAGAAGTTGAGGCCCTTTTTTTGAGTTCCTTTTCCCCCTTTTTCTCTAAAGATTTTCTAAACCATTCTCCTATCGCAGGCCAGGCTCCGGCGATTTTAGCAAGAAGTCCTCTAGCCTCCGGAATACAAACTTGAGCCCGAGGGCGATTCATGACCTGCTCAATGACTTTTACCACATCTTCGGGCTGCAAGACTTGGCTTGGCCCACTGAAGGTAAGTTTGGCCTCTTCGGGATAGTCTAGCTGCAGATCGAGCATGGGCGTATTGACCAAATCGGGACAAATCACCGTGACCCACACGCCATGCTGCTTCAACTCTGCAGCTACGGACAAGGAAAAGCCCCGAATGGCAAATTTGGAAGCGGTATACAAACTCAAGCCCGAAACCGGTGCCAATCCCGCCAAGGAAGAAATATTGATGATATGTCCACCACGTTGTTTCTTCATCAACCTGCCCACCAAAGTGGTGCCTAGGATACTTCCCTTGGTATTGCAGTCCAGATGAAAGTCAATGTCCTCCAGGGCAAAGTCCTCCAAAAACCCAGGGCGAATCACACCCGCACAATTGATCAAGTGGGAAATGATGAATCCACTCTTACTCCCTTTTTCTAAAACAGTACCCCAGGTGCTAGGCTCCGCTACTGACCCTGCTACCCAATCTACAAAAGGCAATCCTTCGGTCATTTTTTTTAATTTTTCCTCTTCCAAATCGAGTAATATCATAGGGATTTGCCTTTGGGAAAAGGTAGAAAAAAGGGCTCTTCCAATGCCGCTAACTGCACCAGTAAGCACGATTAAGGTAGGTTTCATGGGTTTTAAATACATTGTCTTCTCTAAATAAACCAAAAATAAAGCAGGCCTCAAATTTTGTATTTTTGTTTGCTGGCCAAGGGACTTTTTCCAAAATACCAAAGTTACCTTTGTCCCTCATGACCTAAGACCTTATTTTTCAGCTTTTCCTATGACTATAGAAGAAAAAATTGCCCCGTACGACCTGATCATCATAGGAGGTGGACCTATTGGTCTTGCCTGTGGAATTGAAGCCAAAAAAGCCAATTTATCTTACCTGATTCTTGAAAAAGGTGCCCTCTGCAATTCCATCTACAACTACCCGGTCAACATGACGTTTTTTTCCACCTCCGAGCGCCTGGAGCTGGGTGGAATTCCCTTTATGTCGCTGGGACCAAAACCTACTCGTACCGAGGCCCTAGACTATTACCGAAGGATTTACCAGCTTTTTGACTTGAAGGTTAACTTATACGAACACGTAAATACCCTGAAAAAAGAAGGGGATTATTTTCACATCCAAAGTTCTAAAGGAAGCTATAATTGCAGAAATATGGTCTTGGCCACCGGCTTTTACGACCTACCCAACCTGATGGAGGTGCCTGGCGAGGATTTGCCTAAGGTGCTGCATTACTACAAGGAACCTTGGCCCTTTGTAGGTCAAAAAGTACTGGTGGTAGGGGGCGCTAATTCTGCAGTAGATGCCGCCTTGGAGTGCTGGAGAAAAGGGGCTGAAGTCAGTATGGTTCTTCTGGGCGATGAGGTAGATGACAATGTCAAATACTGGGTGCGTCCCGATATCATGAACCGCATCAAGGAAGGCTCCATTCGCGCATATACTCGGTCAAGAGTGAAGGAAATTTTCCCCGACGAAGTGCTGATCAGCAGCCCTGAAGGAGACCAGCGTCTGGCCAACGATTGGGTATTGGCCATGACGGGTTATCGCCCCAATTTCAGCCTTCTGGATCAATTGGGCGTATCTCTCGCCCTGGACGAAAAACGTCAACCCTGCTATGACCCTGCCAATCAAGAATCCAATGTGAAGGGGGTCTACCTGGCCGGGGTAGTCTGTGGAGGACTCAATACCCGAGAGTTTTTTATAGAAAATAGCATCTCCCATGCCGCGGCCATCATTCAAGACATTTTAGTAAAAAATAATCCCTGATCGAAGAAAGATGCCTTTAGACGAAATTGCTAAAGACACGTATTTCCTCAGGAATTTGCTTCTGTAATCAAACGTAATCCTTCTAGGGTAAGGTTTTTGTCTACCTCATCGAATTCGGAGGAGAGATTATCAAGAATGGAAGAAAGCCCTCCGGTGGCAATCACCTTAAACGTGATGCCCGTTTCTTTTCTAATCTCCTCCAACATACCTTTTACTAAACCGGTATACCCATACAAGACCCCCGCTTGGATGGCATGAATTGTATTTTTTCCAAGGGCAGATTCTGGCAACTTCAGTTCTACCTCAGGCAACTTGGACGTATTCATAAAAAGTGCTTTTATGGCCGTTTGGAGACCTGGAACAATGTTTACTCCAAGGATAAGCCCCTGCTCATTGACCATGGTAAAGGTCAAAGCAGTCCCGAAATCTACTACAATCACTGGACAGGAATAGCGACTGTAGGCAGCCATGGCATTGCACATCAGGTCGGCCCCAATTTCATTGGGTCTGTCTGTGGTAATGGGCAAAGGACCATAGCTACTCGGCCCTACCAGGTGCGGGGTTTTTCCAAAAAAAGCTTCGCAAAATCGAATAAGTGATTCGTTAATCTCTGGGACCACCGAACTAAATCCGATGCGCTGGAGTTGATCTACAGAAATGCCATGCTCCAAAAAGTAAAAGGGAACTTTTTGACTTAGCTGTGCCTCCAAAGAGGGAATTTTGGTCTCTATACGAAATTGATTGGTCCATTGGTCCTTTATGTGATCGTAAAGAGCAAATACCACGTTGGAATTGCCTGCATCTATGGCTAAAAACATTTCGGTAATTGGTTTTGTCTAAATTAGGAGCATAGTTACCAAATAATCAACTTATCCGATCATAAAAACTTATGTATTCCCTAAGAGAAGGAAAAATAACCGACCTCCCACGAGTATTCGAACTGATACAAGAATTGGCTCTTTATGAAAAAGCACCAGAACAAGTCACCAATACCGTGGAGCGGATGGAAAAGGAAGGCTTTGGTGCCCATCCCGTGTACGGATGCTACGTCTGCGAAAAAAAATCAAATCAAGAAATTATCGGAATTGCAGTGTACTATTACCGCTATTCTACCTGGAAAGGCAAGCGTCTCTACTTGGAAGATATCATCGTCACCGAATCGGAACGGGGGAATGGTGCCGGCAAGCTTCTTTTCGAAAAAGTGATGGCAAAATCCTTGGAAGAAGACTGTTCGGGCATGATGTGGCAAGTTTTGGACTGGAACGAACCTGCGATTCATTTTTATAAAAAATATGGAGCATTTATGGAGGCAGGGTGGTTAAATGCCCACCTTCAAGAGAACGAAATCAGGGCTTTTCTAGAAGGAAAGGGTGCTTGATGGGGAAGCAGCACGTCCTTTTTCCCTTCACCAAAAATTAAGACTACCTTTGTCCCATGAAATCAGCCCCATTTAGCGTAGTCTACGAAGACAATCACCTACTGGTCGTCAATAAAGCCGCAGGAGTATTGGTCCAAGGCGACAAGACCAAGGACAAGACCTTGACAGACTATGCCAAAGAATACATTGCTTCCAAATACGAAAAACCTGGGGCTGTATTTTTACATCCTATCCATAGATTAGACCGTCCTGTAAGCGGATTGGTTGCCTTTGCTCGCACGTCCAAAGGACTGGAACGAATGATGGAACTTTTTCGAAAGCGAGACATACACAAGGTGTATTGGGCCATCGTCAAACGTAGACCCAAGGAGGAGCAAGGCAAATTGACCCATTGGCTGACCAAAGACGAAGTCAAAAATGTGGTGACCACCCATGAAAAAGAGGTTGCAGGTTCACAGAAAGCAGAACTCAACTACAAAGTCTTAGGCACACTCAATGACCATTGGCTAATTGAAGTGCGGCCCATATCCGGAAGACCTCATCAAATCCGCGTGCAATTGGCTTCCATGGGATGCCCCATCCGAGGAGATGTCAAGTACGGATTCCCCAAAGCCAATGTAGACGCAAGCATCAACTTGCATGCCTTTCATTTGGTTTTTGTGCACCCCATCAAGAAAGAAAAGATTTTCCTCCGAGCGGCCTTACCTGAAAATGAATTCTGGGAGCAGTTTTTAGAATTTGAAATGGTGAAAGCCAAAGACCAGCATTTGGACAATACCTTTTCGGGGTGATTGAAGGAAATAGAACTGAAAATCAAATCTTATGAGAAACTTTATCCTACTCTTCAGCTTAATTCTCCTACTTGGGGCTTGCACCTCCCAAAATTCTCCCAAGACGATCTTTATCGTACGGCACGCGGAAAAACAACTCCTTGGCAATGACCCTGCCCTGGCTTATGTAGGTGAGGTGCGAGCAAAAAAACTTGCCCAAATTCTTGAAAAGGAGAATATCAAGCATGTCTTTTCTACCGATTTTTTACGCACCAAATCCACAGCACAACCCACCGCTACTGCGGCAAATGTTCCCATCACTACCTACGATCCTAGTCAACAAGAAGAATTCGTGCAGCAGCTTCGGCAGCTAGAAGGCAATATTTTGGTAATAGGACATAGCAATACCGTCAGCCCATTGGCCAACACCTTCATTACAGAAGGGGAGAAATTTGAGGATTTGACAGATTTGGACTACGACTTCATTTACATCGTCCGCTTAGACAAAAACGGAGCAAAAGTGGAGCGAAAGACTTACGGGGATTTTTAATTTTAGAAGAAGGCCCGTTCTATTACCTGGAAGAAAAAAATTATTTTTTCGCCTAGGAGTACCTGCTTGACTTCCATTTTTTTCGCATCCTCATTACATTTAGTTAAGGGGAAGCACCATGAATAGGCAGCAAAATTTTGATCGGCTAAAAAATAAAAATAAGGTCTGGGACCTCGCCGTCATTGGTGGGGGATCCTCCGGGCTTGGCGTAGCCTTGGATGCCGTTTCCCGTGGGCTTTCGGTAGCCCTTTTTGAAAAATCTGACTTTGCCAAAGGCACCTCCAGTAGAAGTACCAAGCTGGTTCATGGCGGCGTCAGGTACCTGGCGCAGGGCAACATCGGCTTGGTAAGAGAGGCCTTACGAGAACGTGGTAGATTACTCAAAAATGCCCCACATCTCACCCGTACCCAATCCTTTATCATTCCCATATACAGCTGGTGGGATAGACTTCAATATACCCTAGGCCTAAAGATTTACGACTGGCTGTCGGGTAGCTTGAGCTTGGGAAAATCTACCTTCATTTCAAAAAACGAAATCCTACTTCGTCTTCCAACCCTAAAAAAAGAAGGCTTGTTGGGGGGTGTAGTATACCAAGATGGACAATTTGACGATGCTAGGCTAGCCATACATTTGGCACAAACAGTCACTGACCTGGGGGGATGTGTTATCAATTACACCAAGGTAACTGCCTTGATCAAATCCCCTGAAGGAAAAATTTGTGGCTTGACCATCCAGGAGGAACAGAGCAAGGAAATAGTCGAGATCAAGGCAAAAATGGTCGTAAATGCCACGGGAGTTTTTGCCGATAAAGTTTTGCAGATGGATCAACCGGAAGCGCGGAAAACCATTCAACCCAGCCAGGGAATCCATTTGGTCTTAGATGCTCCCTTTATGACTGGCAAAGACGCCCTGATGATCCCAAAGACCAAAGACGGTAGGGTGCTTTTTGTTTTGCCTTGGCACGACAAATTGATTGTAGGCACTACAGATACCCTGAGAGAAAAAGCCAAACTTGAGCCCAAGGCCTTGCAGCAAGAAATTAATTTTATCTTGAAGACAGCCAAATCTTACCTAAGCACCCCTCCTCGGCGGGAAGATGTGAGGGCCATTTTTGCTGGATTGAGACCACTTGCCAGACCCAAAGATGGGCAATCCAAAACCAAGGAGATTTCCAGGTCACACAAAATATTACTTTCCGCCTCTGGCCTGCTCACCTTAACAGGTGGAAAATGGACCACCTTTCGAAAAATGGGGGAGGATACGGTAAATTTTTTTTCAAAAGTTACTGGACGCCCACTTCCCGAAAGCAAATCAGCTACCTTGAAAATCCACGGCTACCCTGCCGAGCTCCCTACCGGACATTGGAGTAGCTACGGTTCGGATGCAGAAAAAATCCAAGCCCTGGCAGCTCAACATCCAGAATGGCAAGCAGTCATTCATCCCAACTTTCCCCATATCCTTGCTGAGGTAGTTTGGGCATGCCAAGAAGAAATGGCCCTAACCCTGGAAGATGTACTTTCAAGAAGAATTCGTATGTTGGTCCTAGATGCCCAAGCAGCGGTCGCTTCTGCTCCCCTGGTAGCCAGCACTATGGCCAAGGTCTTGGGAAAAAATGAGATTTGGATAGCAGAAGAACTTCAATCGTTTTATAAAATTTCGAAAAATTACCTGATCACTTCCTACGAGAAATCTGATCCTTCCACCTCCTAACCCATGACCCAAAACTCCACCTACGTACTCGCCTTGGACCAAGGAACCACCAGTTCGAGAGCCATTGTTTTTGATAAAAAAGGGCAACTGGTCTCCGTGGCTCAAAAGGAATTTACCCAATACTTCCCCCAACAAGGGTGGGTAGAACATGATCCCCAAGAAATATGGACCAGTCAGTCTTCTGTTATGGTGGAAGCGCTGCTGAGTAAGAATATTCTGCCCAGCCAAATCGCAGCGATAGGCATCACCAACCAGCGAGAAACTACCATAGTCTGGGATAGGCAAACGGGCAAAGCCATTTATCCAGCCATTGTATGGCAAGATCGCCGAACCTCCGCTTACTGCGATTCACTCAAAGAAGCAGGTCACACGGAGATGATCGCTCAAAAAACAGGCTTGTTGCTCGATGCCTACTTCTCTGCTACCAAAATCCGATGGATATTGGCTCATGTACCCGGAGCTAGGGAAAAGGCCCATGCGGGGGAATTGGCCTTTGGTACGGTAGACACTTGGCTCATCTGGAACTTGACTGCTGGAAAAAGCCACCTGACCGATGTCACCAATGCTAGCCGAACCCTCTTGTTTAATATCCATACCCAACAATGGGACCAAGAATTGCTTCAACTCTTTGATATTCCCGCTTCCCTACTTCCTCAGGTAACATCCTGCTCTGGGCACTTGGCAGAAACGGCTGGGGATGTACTCCAAGCCAAAATTCCCATTACGGGAATTGCAGGGGACCAACAAGCGGCCTTGTTTGGACAGCTTTGTACCCAAGCAGGAATGGCAAAAACCACCTATGGCACGGGATGCTTTTTGGTGATGAACACAGGAAACGTTGCGGTGCGCTCCTCCAACCAATTGCTAACCACCATCGCCTGGAAAATAGGCAATGAAATCACCTATGCCTTGGAAGGCTCCGTATTCATTGGGGGTGCAGCGATACAATGGTTACGGGATGGACTCCACCTTTTCTCGGATGCAAAAGAAACCGAAAAATTGGCCACAAGTATCCCCGACAACGAGGGGGTATATTTTGTTCCTGCCTTGGCAGGACTAGGTGCCCCCCATTGGGACCAACAGGCACGAGGAGCATTTTTTGGAATAACTCGAGGAACGGGCATCGCTCACTTCACCCGAGCCGCCTTGGAGGCCATTGCCTACCAGGTGTACGATGTCATTCAAGCCATGGAAAAAGATTGTGGCACCTCGCTTCGCGAACTGCGCGTGGATGGAGGCGCTACCGCCAATTCCTTTTTGATGCAATTTCAATCCGACTTACTAGACTGCCGCATCAATCGGCCAAAAATCATCGAAACTACCGCGCTAGGGGCAGCATTCTTAGCGGGCTTGGCAGTAGGCTTTTGGAAAAGTCAGGAGGAGTTACAACAACTTTGGCAATCTGATCGGCAATTCTCCCCCCAAATGGAGAAGGAAAAACGGCAAAAATTAGTACATTTTTGGAACAAAGCAGTACAACGAACTAAACACTGGGAAGAATGAAT